>CAKZLG010000175.1 GCA_937125035.1 uncultured Maribacter sp.
CATCATCCCCCTCTAAAATACAAAGGTCCAGACTGGCGGGGACATACACCCGGCTCTGTACATCATAGACCTGTGCTTCCGGCTCAGAATCCATATAAATGCCCCAATAGGTATAATAATCCTGTCTGTTTTCTTTCGGAAAGGGCTCAACGCTTGTTGGGTTTCCGTACACATCCTCGTATACGGGGAGGTAGATTTCATAGGGCGATTCTTCAAGCCCTTTGGACACAAAAACATAGTGCTTGGCCATGGCCGCTACAATGTCATTGAACTGATCAACGATACTTCTGAAGGCCACTTTCTTGATGATGATAAGGGTATCTTCCAGAATTAGGTTCAACTCCGTAACGTCCACCAAAAGATGGGTAGCGCTATACAGCTCATGGAGGGTTTTTTGGAGTGGGTTGTAGGATTCACCGCAATACCCCCATTGTTTTTTATTGAAATGGGCGAAAACCTCCAAAAGGCGCATCGGACATTTAAGCTCCATGGCCAATCCTATATGGTCTGGCATTACCTTGTACGTTAAGATGGAAACATCGGCAAAATAATATTGCTCCAGACTGCTCAGAAAACCTTCCAGGTTTGGACAGGTGTGTCGTAAGGGTGTATTGTTGGGTTGGCCGGTATCTGTGTTGTACAATTTTATCTGCATAGTGGCGTACTTTTAAATCCTTATTTTAAAGGTATAAGTTATACCGCACTAATTCACCTAGAAAAACCTTAGATTTTTTGAGGATATTGTTGGAAAATATGAAGAATACACCTTTTCACTGCTGAAAAGTAGGTGAAATGGTCCTGAGCTTTTGTTTTAGTTAAAGAAAGCCCCGTTTTTTTGCTTCTTCTATCAAGGCCAGGTCGTTACCGTTTTTAATGCCAAAAATGGCTTTTAACTGTCGTTTACGAGCCTCCACCGTAGTATTGGCCGCTGCGATCAGTGGTGCAATATCCCGTGTGTTGGTACCCTTGGAAAGATAATAGAGGATTTTTTGGTCCTGTTCGTCCAACACAATATCACTGGACATTTTTCTGCGTATGGCCGCCAGGGCACTGGCGGTGTAGTACGGTGGATGCGCAATTACGGTTTCCACCATGGCCTTGAGGGAAAGTTCGTCTATTTCTGACTTTACCATATAGCCATCCGGGTCCACCAATTTAAAGATGCTGTTAATGCGGTAATTGTCACTGAAAGAGGACATGAAGACCACCTTGGAGGTGGGCACCACCTTTCTGGCCAAAATACCCAAATCCACACCACTTCGTGATTCCTTTGCCTCCGCAGGAAACAATTGTATGTCCAACAAAATGATGTCATAAGGAATGGAACGTGCGGAAAATTCAATCTTGTCCTTACCCAGATCAAAACTGCGCGCCGTTTCAACCCGTACGGAAAAACCATTGAACTCCGTACCCTCTAGGATGTATTTATAACCCATTGTGGTCATTTCATGATCATCTACCGCTAAGATCCGCAATACATCCATATGTTTAGTACTTAGTTAATTCCTCCTTTCTCTCAACGGCTTTTTCCGTGCTTGTGCTGTACGGTTCCGCATGGGCCACGGGAATGTTCAGCGTTATTTGGGTTCCTTTCCCCGGTGCGCTTAGTAGGGTCCATTTTCCATTGATCTTACGGACTCTGGAGCCTATGTTGCGCATACCTATGCCTTTTTTGCCCTTGCCCAAATGAAAGCCAACACCATCATCCTGCATATGCACGTACATTTCACCGTTGTTCATGGCAAAGGTAAGAAAGAAATGCTCACACGATGCATGCTTTATGGCATTCTGAAGCGCCTCTTGAATGATACGGTAGACATTGATCTTAATTTCGCCCTTAAGATTGTCCCAGTCTTCATCTTCCTCATAGTTGAAAGCGGTTTTAAGGTGCGTGTTTTTTTCAGTGGATTGGAGATAGGTGGTAATGGAGTTGATGAAATTATTGATTTTTTTATAGGCACTATGGCTCATTTCATGAGAGATGGAACGTATTTCATTTTCCACATTTTTTAATGCGGTTATAGCCTCGGCCCGTTCCTTCATGGAGCCTTCATCCATTCTTTTATTTAGACCGGTAAGTACCATTCTGGCCCCCAACATTTTGCCCAAGACCCCATCATGTAATTCTTCTGAAATTCTTTTTTGTTCTAAACGCTTTGCCTCGTCCACTTTTTGTTTTTGGGCCAACATTAAATTGAAGATTTCTTGGTTGTTGGCCTGTTGTTGCTCCATAAATTTTAAACGTTGGTTTTTTATACGTTGGGTAATGATGATATAAATGGCGCCCCCTAGCATCAGAAAACCAAGGGCAAGCCCGGCCCATAGCTGTTTTTCTTTAGAGAGCAGCCTGTTGTCCACCTCCAGTTGTTCGTTTTGGGCAATGAACTCATCGGTCTCAAAGCGGATGCGTGCAAACCTGTTGAGCATCTGGCGTTCCTCACGTTGCAGACTATCGTTCAAAAAGATGTAGCGTTGGGCATGGCGCGAGGCATTTTTGGTGTCCACTTGGGAGAGAAAGGCCAGTTCTTC
>CAKZLG010000176.1 GCA_937125035.1 uncultured Maribacter sp.
ATGATATCAGTTATCTAAAAGATGGCCGATCCACGTTCAAGTCCATTTTTGCGGCCTTGGAAAGCGCGCAGCATTACATCCACATAGAATATTACATTTTTGAGGATGGGGCCCTGGCCCGCAAAATGCTGCGGCTCTTTTCCAGAAAGATACGGCAAGGGGTGGCGGTACGCTTGATCTATGATGGCGTGGGCAGTTTTTCCTTGAGCCGTAAGTATTTGCGGCAATTACGGCAATTAGGGGTGGAAGTGTACCCTTTTTTGCCCTTTAGATTTGGTCGTTTCCTCACTACGGTGAACTACAGGAACCACCGCAAGATCGTGGTGGTAGATGGCAGGGTGGGCTTCACCGGAGGTATGAACCTATCTGATAAGTATATGGTGGGTGATGTGGTTCTGGGGCAATGGCATGACATGCACCTAAGGGTGGCCGGTGCGGCCGTGGCTCAGTTGAACCAGGTCTTTTTAAGGGATTGGCACCTGGTTTGCCAACAAAGACCAGAACTGCCCCCGTACCCCCATTTCCGATCAACCGGAAAGAGCATGGTACAGGTGGTCCATAACGGGCCAGACGATAGCTTCCCGGCCATAGAGCACACCTATTTTTCCATCATTACCACGGCCCAGGACTATCTCTATATCACCAACCCCTACATTATTCCCGGGCAATCCGTGCTCACGGCACTGGAAACGGCCGCGTTGGGCGGGGTGGAGGTGCGCTTGCTGCTCTCCGAAAAACAGGATAGCAGGTTGGTGAACTGGAGCGTTCGTTCTTACTTTACCACCCTTTTAAGGGCAGGGGTGAGGATATTTCTTTTTTCCGATGGATTTCTACACAGTAAGGTGATGCTGAGCGATGATCAAATAGCTTCCATAGGTACGGCCAATATAGACGTGCGTAGTTTTGAGCACAATTATGAGGTGAATACGGTCATCTATGATGCCCAGTTTGTCACGGCACTACGTAAGGATTTTTTGCAAGATTGCATGCAAAGCAGTGAACTCACCTATACCGAGCATGAAAAACGGCCTTGGGGCCATAGGGTGAAAGAGGGCTTTGCCAAAGTATTCAGTCCGTTGTTATGAATGCCCATTCATAGCTCATAAAAGACAAGATCCTGTTCCTCCATGGCAAAAACCACCATTTTCACATAGTCCCCTATGGTCTTTTCTATGTCATTGGGATCATAGACGTCTATGGTACCGCGCCATATCAGGGAGCGTTCCTTGTCCTCACAGATACAATAGAGCGAGGTTTCCGCATGGTACACGGTATATTTTTCATAATACTCCGCATCGTAATAAATATTTTGGTCGCGCAGGTAGTCATTTTTGAATCCGTTGGCATCCCTACTCAAATTGGCCACGGAATTCCGAAAGGAATCCCTACTTTCAGACCCCAGGATCTTGGTGACTAAAATAGCATCGAAATCCTTGTCCAGCAGGCTTCTTTCCACATCATCTAGTTCCTTTTCCGTTTTTTTGGACATGGTGAAATCCACATCAAACAGATCAACGCTGCGCATGGCCTCCACGCCACGCGCATCAAAGGCCGTTTTTAATTTCGATTCAAATTCCAACCGGGCATCCTCATTTTGGGTCATGCCCACCAAGAGTACCTTGGAGGCATGGAAAATGACATAATCCGGATTTTTCCAATTGTCCACCAATTCCGTATCCGC
>CAKZLG010000177.1 GCA_937125035.1 uncultured Maribacter sp.
GTTGTGATGTACAAGCCTCCGTGCCAAGTCTTCGGTATGACCGATATAAAAACTTCCATCAGCACAGCTTTGAAGGATGTAATCAAAAAACATAATTTTTAAGAACTTATGGGCCTTGTGACAGGCAGTCCCGAGCACTCGGGATAACCAACTGAACTACCAGACCAATTTTTTATTAACCTTTGATAGAATGAACGGTTTCGTTGTTTTTTCAAAAACCGTTCCCTAGCAATGGCTTGCGTTCTTGTTTCCAATTCTTCAAAGTAAACCACTTCCCAAGGCATCTTTCTAGCTGTATATTTAGAAAGGCCATTGTTGTGATGTACAAGCCTCCGTGCCAAGTCTTCGGTATGACCGATATAAAAACTTTCATCAGCACAGCTTTGAAGGATGTAAACAAAAAACATAATTTTTAAGAACTTATGGGCTTGGTGACAGGCAGTCCCGAGCACTCGGGATAACCAACTGAACTACCAGACCATCGCTTTTAGCGTGTGCAAATATACATTGCTAATCCAATTCACCAAACAAATTTGTTTAAAATATCCATTTCCCTAAACGAATTTATGTCGCTCCATAAAAAAAGTATTGAGTACCGTGGCAAAGTCCCCACCAATGTCCACCGGCATGTATTTGATACGGTATTGCGCACACTTTAATTGCAACAATGCCATATACTTCTCTATTTCAGTTTGGTACGCCTCTTTGATGTTATCTGCATAGAGGTCCAAATAGGCCCCGGTTTCCACATCAATGTATCGTTTGGGGGTATTCTCAAAATTAAAGAGCCGTTCTTTTTCGGCATCCATTAAATGAAAGAGCACCACCTCGTGTTTGTTGTATTTTAAATGGCGTAAGGCTTCAAACAGTTCCTCATCTGTCTTTTCGGTTTGGAACATATCTGAAAAAAGGATGATCAAGCTGCGCCGTTTCATTTTTTCCGCAATTTGGTGCAGATAGGTGTAGGTGGCCGTTTCCTTGGGCGGATGGGCCATGGTGCCTACTTCCACTAATTTGGACAACAGCATTTGAAAATGGCGCTCACTGCCTTTTTCCGGGGAGTAGAAATTATAATCCTCGGCATATATGCTAAGGCCCACGGCATCTCGTTGTTTTTTTAAAACGTTCATTAGCGCGGCCATGGCCAATATGGAGAATCCCATCTTGTTAAGATGCCCCAAACGCATTTCCTTGATTTTAGGATAGTACATGGAAGCGGAATTGTCCAGTATCATATGACAGCGTAGGTTGGTCTCCTCTTCATAGCGCTTGGTGTACAATTTGTCTGTTTTGGCATAGAGTTTCCAATCCATGTGTTTGGTGCTTTCGCCATTGTTATAGATTTTATGTTCGGCAAATTCCGCAGAAAACCCATGAAAGGGGCTTTTATGTATACCGCTAATGAACCCTTCCACGACCTGGTTGGCCAAAAGCTCCAAATTATTGAATAGGGGCGCTTTGTGTAATTCTGATGAGATATCCATAGTACTAAGGTACGGTTTACCACCGTATTTCCTTAGTCTCCTTGCGCGTTTATAGGTGGGAGTACCCTGTGTTTCACCTTTGAATACTCGTGTGTACATGAAACAATGGAGGTTGACGTATATTTTGCGGGATGTAGAAACTACAGATCGGTTTTACACCTACCTTCGCGGAAATTTATGACGTTAGAAGAAAAAGT
>CAKZLG010000178.1 GCA_937125035.1 uncultured Maribacter sp.
AAGGGGTCTTGGTCGTGGTTAACGGTTTTGGTGTGGAAGCGGGCAAACCCTTGGCCTCCAATCCTAGAATCAACAAAGTAGCTTTTACGGGTGAGACCACGACGGGGCAATTGATCATGCAATATGCTTCCAAGAACATCATTCCCGTTACCTTGGAGTTGGGTGGAAAATCACCCAATATCTTCTTTGAGAGCATTATGCAGGCAGATGATGCCTTTTTTGACAAGTGTTTGGAGGGTGCCGCCATGTTCGCCTTGAACCAAGGGGAAGTATGTACCTGTCCCTCTAGAATATTGATACAGGAAAGTATCTATGACGCCTTTATAGAACGGGTCATAGAGCGTGTAAAGGCCATAAAGTTAGGCCATCCGCTGGATGCCTCCACCATGATGGGTGCCCAGGCCAGCAACGACCAATATGAGAAAATCCTGAACTATTTGGAAGTGGGCAAGGATGAAGGGTGTGAAGTCCTCACAGGAGGTGCCGCAGCCTATAATGAAGGGCTAGAGGGCGGTTATTACATTCAACCTACCCTACTCAAAGGGAACAACAAGATGCGGGTCTTCCAAGAAGAGATATTTGGACCAGTGGCCTGTGTCACTACCTTTAAGGATGAAGCGGATGCCCTTGAAATTGCCAACGACACACTTTATGGCCTTGGGGCCGGCGTCTGGACGCGGGATACGCACCAAGCCTATCAGATTTCCAGACAGGTGCAAGCAGGCCGTGTATGGGTCAACTGCTACCACCTCTACCCCGCCCATGCCCCATTTGGCGGCTACAAGAAATCGGGCATAGGAAGGGAGACACACAAAATGATGCTGGACCATTATAGGCAGACCAAGAACATGTTGATCTCCCATGACAAGAACGCCCTTGGATTCTTCTAGGCCCATGGCAACAAGAGTAGTAGCCACAGATAAGGCAAAGCGTCTTATAGAGGAGCTCAAGGAGACACATGGGCCATTGATGTTCCATCTCAGCGGAGGATGCTGTGATGGATCATCCCCCCAATGCTACCTGGAAGGTGAACTTTTATTAGACGATGCGGATCAAGAACTGGGCGAGGTACAAGGTTGCGGCTTTTACATGGCCAAGGACCAGTATGCCTTTTTCAAGGACAGCCTGCTCACGTTGGATGCTGTTCCCGGCCGGGGTGCCAGTTTCTCACTGGAAATCCCCACGGGAAACCGCTTCATCATAAAATCAGAGATTTGTAAGATGGAGTAAACCCTTTATAGGAACGCAAACTTAAAACGATAGGCACCCCTGTGTATGCCTGTCGTTTTTTTTTTTCAATACCCCGCTGCCTGCCCATCTTTTCTGGATTCTGAGGCACCGGTGTACACCTTGGTGTCCCCATCCACGCCAATGGCTTGGTATCCGCCATAAATACCCACGGCAAAACCTATTCGATGGCCTTTTTTGCGGAGTTCCCGAATGGTTTCATAATCAAAGCCGCTTTCCAGATTCAAGGTACCGCCGTCTGTCATGACCGATCCCGTAGGTTGTGAACTTCCCCGGTGCCTCATTCTGGGGGCATCCCCGGCTTCTTGGAGGTTCATGCCAAAGTCCACCATGTTCACCACGATCTGGGCATGTCCTTGGGGCTGTACCGCCCCGCCCATGAGTCCGAAGCTCATATATGGCTTTCCATTCTTGGTAACAAAGGCTGGGATAATGGTATGAAAAGGGCGTTTGCCGGGCTCCAGGGCATTGGCATGGCCCTTGTCCTGCACATTGAACATTTGACCCCTGTTCTGAAGTACAAAGCCCAAATCCTCTGGTACCATACCCGAGGCAAATTCGGAATAAATACTTTGTATCAGGGAAACCATATTGCCTTCGGCATCGGCCACGGTGAGATAGGTGGTATTGCCGGTTTCTATGTCCATATCGCCAGCAGGATAGGATCTAGCGGCCTTGTCCATGGCGATCAGGGCCCTACGTTGGGCCGCATATTCCTTAGACAAGAGGGTTTCCAGGGGAATGGTGTTGAAATCCGGGTCCGCATAGAACTTGGCGCGATCTTCAAACGCTAATTTTTTTGCCTCCGTTAGGACATGCAGATACGCTGCACTGCCAAAGCCCATGGCTGCAATATCATAACCCTCCAGGATATTGAGCATCTGTAAAGCCGCCGTGCCCTGTCCGTTGGGTGGCAGTTCCCAGATATCAAAACCCCTGTAATTCACGGATACGGGATCCACCCAATTGCTTTTGTGTGACGCTAGATCGTCATAGCTTAAAAAGCCGTTGAACTTTTTCATAAAGGCATCAATGGTTTGGGCAATGTCCCCTTTGTAAAAGGCATCCCTGCCCCCTTCGGCTATTTTTTCATAAGTCTTGGCCAGGGCCCTGTTCGTAAAGACATCCCCTTTTTTGGGCGGGTGGCCGTTGATGAGATAGGTCTCGGCAAAACCAGGTTGGTCTTGTACGGAGGCGTAATTGGAGGCCATTTCATACGCAATGACCTCTGAGACTGGAAAACCATTCTTGCCATAGGCAATGGCAGGTTCTAAAATGGAGGCCATGGGCAGCTTTCCAAATTTTTCATGGAGCTTAAACCAGCCGTCCACACAGCCAGGCACGGTAACGGGCAAGGGCCCGTGAAGGGGGACATAGGTCATATCGTTTTTCATGAAATGATCTATGCTTAAGGCCTGTGGCGCTCTACCGCTTCCGTTGAAACCATACAATTGTTGGGTCTTTGCATCCCAAACAATGGCAAAAACATCACCTCCAATACCACAACTGGCGGGCTCCACTAAGCCTAAGACGGCATTGGCGGCTATAGCGGCATCCATGGCCGTGCCCCCTTTCTTAAGGATATCCAAAGCGGCCTGGGTGGCCAAGGGCTGACTGGTGGCGGCCATGCCGTTCTGTGCCAAGATTTCGGAACGTGTGGTAAACGTCTCTCCGGTCAAGCGGTCTTGGGCCCAGCCGTTCTGTAACAGTATCAGGGCCAATAGGGCAAAAAGTTTTGTTCTCATAATGGTATTTTAAGGGTAGTTGGGCATTGCTCCTTTACTTTGGGTCACGGAGCTTTTTCATTTCTTTCGTTTTCGTTGCAGGAAGGCCTGTTGCAATCGATGGGTCACGGGACCTATTTCCTCCCTGTCATAGTAGGAATGCCCATTGATCTGTCTAATGGCCGCAATCTGTGTGCTGGTGCCCGCCAAAAAGGCTTCGTCCATGCCATTCATATCACTGAAGGCCACGGCTTCCTGCCGCACTTCGATATTCAATTCACCACAGAGTTCAAGAACCACTTGGCGGGTAATGCCGTCCAAAATATATTCATTGGCAGGGTGGGTGTGCACCACACCATCTTTCACAAAAAAGACATTGCAATGGGAGGCTTCCGTAATAAGGCCATCCCGGACCAGGACAGTCTCATAGCAATGGTGCTGCATGGCGTGCTCGTTCAGCATGACATTACCCAATAACGAGGTCATTTTGATATCACAGCGGTCCCACCTGAAATCGGGTGCAGTGACCACATGGGCGTGTACCGTGTTGACATCTGGCAATACTTTGGGCAGGGCATACATCATCAGGGTGGGCGTAACGTCTTTGGGGTAAGCGTGTTGCCGTGGGGCCACCCCCCGGGTCACCTGTATGTACAGCAAACAGTCTTTTTCCTGAAGTTCCGCTGCTTCAAGAAGTTGTTCAACGCCCTCATTAACGTCATCTGAACGGTAGGCAATGCCTATGGCATCCATACTGCGCTGTAGGCGGGCCATGTGGGCCGCCCTATAAAAAAAGGAGCCGTTGATCTGCACCATGACCTCATAAACGCCGTCCCCAAATAGGAAGCCCCTGTCAAAAACAGATACCTTGGCCTCTTCTGGCGCTAGGATTTCTCCATTTAAATATATTTTTTTTGGATATTCTTGCACCACCTCAGTTACTGGCCACTTTTGGGCCGGTGTAGGAAACCCTATAAATGGCATCCCCGTAATCATCGGAAACCAACATGGAACCATCTTTCAACCAAAGAATATCCACCGGTCTGCCCGTTACTTTCTGCGTAGCATCATCTAGCCAACCCTCAATAAAAGGTTCGTAATCCACCACCTGGCCCTCTTCTATTGTGGCCATCATTACCCTGTACCCTGCTTTCTCACTTCGGTTCCAAGAGCCATGTTCCGCCACGAAGGCCTTACCGTTGTAGGTGTTGGGAAACATCTTCCCCGTATAGAATTTTATTCCCAACGGCGCTACGTGGGCCCCCAACTGCAACGCTGGCTCGGCAAAATCAGAACAGGGCCTTTGATCGCCGAATTCTGGGTCCTTTACCGTGCCACCGTGACAAAATGGATAGCCAAAATGTTGTCCTACCTCGGTCACCCGGTTCAGTTCACAAGGGGGAATGTCATCGCCCATCATGTCCCTCCCATTGTCCGTGAACCAGAGATTCCCGGAATCCGGGTGCCATGTGAAGCCAACGGAATTGCGCACGCCCCGCGCTACGATCTCTCGGTTGCTCCCATCGGGGTCCATTCTGGTTATTGTGGCAAAACGTTCGTCCACCACCGTACTGTCACATATATTACAGGGAGCGCCAACAGGGGCATACAATTTATCATCGGGCCCAAAGGCTATGTATTTCCAGCCGTGGTGAAAGGCATCTGGATAATCGTCATAAATGAGTTCTTTTTTTGGATTATCTCCTAGATTGTCTTCAATGGCCGGGTATTTCCAGAGACGGTCCACTTGCGCCACATACAGATCTCCGTTGCGCATGGCCACACCATTGGGCACCGCCATGGTATCCAAGACCATGATTTTTTCAGCATTGTAATCGCCATCCGTATCTTGTATGGCATATACCGTATTCTCATTTCGGGTACCCACGAAAAGGGTGCCATTGTCTCCCATGGCCATGGAACGTGCCCCATCTACACCCCGAGCAAACACTTTGATCTCAAATCCTTCGGGAAGATCCAGTTCCAAAAGGGCAAGGTCCGTACTGTCCATGGGTAGTTCCTCTTTTTGAGGTGCTTGAGATTTCTTTTTGTCCTCCTTGCAAGAGGTAAAACAAAAAATGCCGAGAGCGACCAAGGCCCAAAGGCCAATGCTATTTTTCATCATATTGTGTTCTTTTTTTGACTAAGATACAGAAGTGGGCGCACGTTTGAAACTAAATGGCCCTCTTTGTAAAACCTTGGGTTTTTTTAACGCATGGCCCTTCATCCCTTGTTTTCAAGCGATCCCTTTTTCAATTACTTCCACCAAACCTTGGGCCGCCTTTTCACCAGACAACATGGCCGCGTTCAGAGAGCCGTTCAACAGATAATCGCCCGCCAAAAAGAGGCTGTTGGTGAGCCTGGTCTCTGTGGCAAATACCGCCCCACGTGGGTCTTTTACCATGGGCAGGGCGTTTTTTATCGTGTAGGTCTTTAGATAGGTAAGGCCATCCAAGCCACAAAGTTCCCCCAGTTCCGCCTTTACCCTATGGATCAGTTCATACTCCGTTAACCCATGTGCCTTGATCACCGTTACGGACAGCAGGGCATCATCTCCTTGGGTCTTTGTTTCCAAATGGGTATGTATGAAAATATTGTTGACCAAAGCATGGTCGTCTGCGATGAGGCCAATGAGGGGTTGGGTATCCGTTGGCTTTTTCATTGTAAAATACAAGGTATCACAACTGCGCCAAGAAATGCCCTGGTTTCGCATATTGGGCACAAGGGCACTGGCCTCGGTGGCCAATATCATAAAATCAAACCGCTTTTTTCCATCTGCAAAAAAAAGGAGGTTATCCTCACAGGACACGATTTCCTTTCCAAATTCCAATTTGGTGGATTTTAAGCGGGAGGCCAGTTGTTTGGGAATTTCCCCAATGCCCGCCTTGGGCAGGGTGGCGTAACCACTTCCGAACATTTTAAAGACAAATTGGAACATGCGTGATGATGTTTCCAAATTAGGCTCTAAAAATATACCTGAAAAGAAGGGTCTGAAGAATTTTTCTATGATATTGGCACTGAAGCCTTTGTCCTGTAGATAGGCCAAGGTTGTGGTCTCCTCCGACTCAAATATCGTGGGGATGTCCTTTTTCTTCAAGTGGCCATTAAGTTGGGCCAATCTATATGCATCTGAAAGGTTGGCAATGCCCGATGTCAACGTAGCCCACAAAAGCGACGGTTTCCGAAGACCGTCCCCTACCGTCTTTCTGCTTCCGTTTGTATAGATGTGCGCCCCGGGATAAAACCGTTGCAATTGCAATGCCTTATAATCCAAATATTTACGGGCCATGGGATAGGCATCCAAGAGCACTTGAAAGCCGTGGTCTAACTGATACCCATCCAAAATATCCGTCTTTACCCTACCGCCTACACGATCACTTTTCTCATAGATGACGGGCGCATAGCCTTCCCGTTCCAGCTCCAAGGCAGCTACCAGGCCACTGACCCCAGCGCCCACGATGGCAATTTTCCAATCTTTCTTTTCCATGGGTTAAAAATAAGAAAAACAAGGGCAAGAACGATGAATTAGATTCTTCACCACGCCCTCATTTTGCCTATGGACTATTCCTTATGCCCCGGCCCCTTAATGAACCTGCCCGCCATGGCGCCGGTATGCTCCCCGTCTTTCAATACGTGTTGGCCGTTGACAAATACGTGCTCAACGCCCACGGCATATTGGTGGGGGTCGGTAAAGGTAGCTTTATCGGCCACTTCGTCAGGGTCAAATACAACAAGATCGGCGTAATTTCCCACCGCAATGCTGCCCCTTTTCTTCAATTTCAGATTACGGGCCGGAAAGGAAGTAAGTCTACGGATACCCTCTTGTAATGTAATTGCCCCATCATCCCGAGCAAACTTGCCCAAAACCCGAATGAAGGAGCCATAGGCCCGGGGATGTGTGCTCTGCCGGGCGAACACGCCTTCATTGGTATAGGAGCCCGCATCCGAGCAAAAGGCCATCCACGGTTGCACGATTTTCTTTTTTATATTTTTCTCTGACATGGAAAAATAGACCACCTGTACCCTACTCTGGTCTTTGAGTAAAAGATTCACCAAGGTTTCCGAAGGTGTCATGTTCCAATCCTGAGCCAATTCTGGTAGGTATTTTCCGGAATATTTACGGAGGGAATCGGTCTTAAAGCCTACTAAAAGAATGGTTTCCGGGGCATTGCGGAACTCCAACTCGCGGATGGCCCTTTTTTTATTTTCTACATCGCCCAACCGATCCAACATGGCGGCAATGCCCCCTTCCCGCGCCCAATCTGGCAACTGCACGTGCAGGCCGGTGGAACTGGCATTATAGGTATACATATCTGCTGTTATATTCAGTCCCGCAGTCCTAGCAGAATCTATTTTGGCTATCGCCAGGTCCAATTTGGGCCAGTTTTTTTTTTGTGATGCTTTAAGATGATATACTTCAGCCGGGACACTTGCCTTATGGCTGATGTCAATGAGCTCATCCAAACTCTCCAACAGCGCGTCTCCCTCATTCCGGATATGGGATATGTACAATCCACCTTCTTCTCCGGCCACTTTGGCCAAAGCGATCAATTCTTCCGTATCGGCATACATACTAGGAGCATACAATAAGGAACTGGACAAACCAACGGCACCTTCTTCCATGGCTTGGCGCACCAAGGTTTTCATTTTTTCCAGTTCTTGGGGAGTGGCTTTACGATTGTCATAGCCAATTACGTACTGCCGTATCGTGCCGTTGCCCACAAAGGAGGCTACGTTGGTGGATACCCCCTTCTCTTCCAAATGGTGTAAATAGTCCCCCAAGGTGGTCCATGGCACGGCAAAGGTGATATCGCCCTGATCCTGCTTCATTTCGGCCTTCATCTGAGGGTTCAGGGGCCCCATGGACCTGCCCTCGCCCAATACTTCAAGCGTTACCCCTTGACGGATATCACTCTGTGATCGGCCGTCCTCCAAAAGCGAAACATTCGCCCAACTGAGCATGTTGATGAAGCCGGGAGCCAAGGCCTTGCCATTTACTGCAATGGTCTCCCTACCCTTTAACGTGTTTGGGGCGCCGATGCCCGCAATGGTATCGGCTTCAATGGCAATATCCGCCCTGTACGGTGTACCGCCATGCCCATCATAGAGTAGGGCGTCTGCAAGCACGGAATCATATACGATCACTTCTTGACACCCTGAAAGGACAAGGACAAGGCCAATTAAAAAGATGTGTTTTTTCATGGTTTGGTGGTTAAGGAAATGGCGTTGCGCGTATGAAGCGCACCAAGGCCGATCAAATTTCCTTAAATATACTAAAACTGGGCTTAGCGTTAGCACCACCCTGGCCAGCATGTGGCCATTATTTTACCCGTAAGTTGCCGGAGAAAGTTGAAAAAAGCTCGTTTGTAGTAGATACGATATCAATCTTCCGGCGGGTGGCCATGAATGTCTTCAAAAACGGTATCAAAATTTTCCCGGAGATAGGCGATCAATTTTTTTTGATAATCCAATTTCAACCAACTCAGAAAATTATGGGTACTCTTGCTGATGCACTTGGCATAGACCTGTATCCTATTGTCTATATCTTCCTTTAATAATTTGGCAAGGGCAATGGCATCATAGACGTCCTCACTGTTCTCTATGCAAATGTAGGCATGTTGCGCAATGGACCGTTCCAATACCATTTTGGAGGATTCACCGTTAAGATTGGCCTCCTCATATGATTCTTTAATATCAAAATAAGTGTTTTCCGAGTTACTGAACTCTTCTTTAATATCCTCGGATAGATCGTGCTTAAAGGTGCTTTCAATGGTCTCGTCATCTTTGATGCGATCAATGAAGTAATTGGGCGATCTAAAGATGGCCTGCCAGTCCAGATCAGCGCCCCAAGGACCAAAGCGGTACATGTTATTACCAAGATCTACAACCGTGAATTTAGATTTGTTGTTCAATATCCTAGAGCCCCTACCGATCATCTGATAATACAGTGTCAACGATTTGGTGGCCCGGTTAAGGATGATCGTATCTATGGTGGGCTCATCAAAACCAGTGGTAAGGATGCTCACGGAGGTAAGGATGGCATTGGGCGTTTCCCGGAACCATTTCAAAATCTGCTTTCGTTGCTTCTTGGTAGCAGTATTGTCCAAATGCATTATGGGAAGGCCAGCGTTCTTAAAAGTGTAGTATACTTGCACGGAGGTCTCTATACCGTTGTTGAAGATCAGGGTCTTCTTGTTGTCCGCATGCCTTTTATAGGCTTCCAACAGCTTGTTGAGCATAGCGGGACTCGTATAGAGGTCCGTGGACGATTTTACGGTGTAATCGCCATTGGAGCCCACCTCCAGTGAGGTAAGGCCCATGTCATACTGAAACTGATCGGCACGTGCCAAGAACTCGTTCTCTATAAGGTTTTCTATGGATTCCCCAGGAATGAGCTCGTCATAATTGCCGTTCATGGGCAGGTCCTTGTTGGAGCTCAATGGGGTGGCCGTTACCCCCAATACGAAAGCACTCTCAAAGAATTTGAACAATTTGGTAAAAGAATTGTAATGGGCCTCATCCACGATCACCAAACCTACGTCTGAAATATCCAATTTATCATCATTCAAACGGTTGTTCAAGGTCTCTACCATGGCCACAAAGCAACTATACTCCTGTTGGTCATCTAGATTGGCCTTGCTGTTCACCACTTTATTGACCACCCCAAAACTGGTGAGCATCTCAGAGGTTTGGTTACAGAGCTCAATGCGGTGGGTCATGACCAGCACCTTTTTTTTGTGATTTTTGAGGTATTGACGTACTATTTCTGAAAATATGACCGTTTTTCCACCGCCAGTGGGCAATTGGTACAAAAGGTGGTGGTCCTCTTTTTCTTCTTCAAACTTTTGGAAAATCTTTTGAATGGCACCCTGCTGGTAGTCATACAGCTCTTTATCGGTCTTCTTTTCCTGAACTTCAAAAACGGTCTCTGACATGATATCTCTTTCTTCGATCACAAAGGTACCATCTTCTTGGGTTTCTGAAATAATTATGGGGTGAAAAGGGTATCTTTCCGACCAATGTCCGGAAACCACCTACCATGAAAAAAGCCAACGACCTTGGATTATAAGATGTACAAACCCGCGGGTATGCTGAGCCAGTTCTCTTCTGGAGAAAAAAACCAATTGCTCAAAAAACGATTTTTGGGAGAATGTTACGATTTTCCAGTGGGCACCATGCCTATTGGCCGCTTGGATGAAAAGTCCGAAGGACTTTTATTGCTCACGTGCCAAGGAACATTGAGCCATGCCTTCAACAGCCAGGGTGTGGAAAAGGAATACTGGGTGCAGTTGGACGGTACCATACACGAAGTTGCCCTTAACAAGCTGCGTGAGGGCATTGAAATAGGACTCTTTGGAAAACGATACACCACTAAGCCCTGCACAGCAGAGGCTTTGGAAGTGCCACCACGAAGGTTGGCCAAACCCGATGCCCTGCTCCGCGTTGGGGCACATAGGCCCACCTCATGGATACGAATGGTGATAACGGAGGGCAAATTTAGACAGATTCGGAAGATGACCGCGGCAGTGGGCTTTCCCACGGCACGTCTTATCCGGGTGCGTATTGGCCACCATCTTTTGGATGACCTTCAACCAGGGCAGGTAGTACCTACGGTCCTTACTACGGAATGGATAGGTCATTGAAAGCCCAAGATGGATTGCTCACTTATTCTGAAGTCTCTTTTGAATTTTTTTCATGTTTCTCTTAGACACGAATCTGGAAAAGAGGGTGAGTTTCTTTTTGGTGTTTATGAAATAAACCCCTGTCAATAAAACAATGGCCGCAACAATGGATTGGAGGGAAATGTGCTCTCCAAGAAAATACCATCCCAAAAGCATGGCTATGATGGGATTAACGTACGTGGAGGTGGCTACTTTTTCTGGCGATACCTCACGCAAGAGATAGTTGAAAGCGGTAAAAGCCACTACGCTCCCCAATAGGATCAGGAGCGCCATGGACCACAAAGCAGGAGTGCTCCATGTTGTAGGGGAAGACCATGGTTCCCCTAAGAAGAGACTGATCAGTAGCATGCTGATGCCCCCGGTGAGCATTTGATATCCCGTATTCACCAAATAATGGAGCGGCAGCTCGGCCTTGCCCACGAACAGGCTGCCATAGGCCCAACTTACCATGCAAAAAAAGATGAGGACCATACCCAAAAGGGCGCCCTCTTGGGCAATGACCTGTTTTTGACTGACCAACAAATAGATGCCAATGATGCCGAGCGCCACCCCTACCAAAGACATGGCCTGTATTTTCTTTCCTTGCAGTAAACGCATCAACAACAGGACGACCAAGGGTTGGGCGGAAATTTCCAGCGCGGCAAAACCACTGTCCACAAATTTCAGTGCCCACACCACGACCCCATTGCCAAAGGTGAGAAACAAAAAGCCGGCAATGATGGAATTCACCAACTGTTTTTTGGTAATGGCCAGCGGTATGCCAAATGCCTTGGCGAGGCCAAACAGCAAAAGTCCGGCGATAAAAAAACGTAGTCCCGCCAACATAAAGGCCGGTAATTCCGTGACCGCAATTTTATTCAGGAGATAGGTAGAGCCCCAAATGACATAAATGGCAAAAAATGCCAAAAGAATCAGTAGGGTCCTACGCTTATTTGCTTCCATGGGCGTAATATTACGACAATTTGACCATGATTTTCACTTTGGCAGCCTTATTGAAGAAAAGGAGGAAAACAGCAAGTTATGGACAACGGTCAATGGTGGTTTGCCTTAAAGCGCCTTTTATTGGAAAGTGGTATGCCTCCCCAGACAGCGGGCCCATTAAACGCATTCTTACTCCTGGCCATGACTTTCGTCTTGGTATTGATATTGGATTATGCCCTGTGGAAGCTCATACGCATCTTTGCAGCGCGCCTGGCCAAGCGTACTAGGACCAATTTTGATAATTTTGCGGTCACCAACCGTTTGCCAAGGTACTTGGCACATATTCTCCCGCTTTTTCTGGCCTTTGAGCTCATACCATTCGTATTCTCAGAATTTGCCTACGCAGAGTACATGGCCTTGAAAGTGCTCAATGTACTGGGTGTTTTTTTACTGTTGTCCATAGTACAGCGCTTTCTAAGAACCGTGAATGACTATTTAAAGACCAAGCCGAGATTCAGGGACAAGCCCATTGACAGCTACATACAGGTGTTCATGATCTTTGCCTGGGCCGCAGGTGCCATGGCCATCCTGGCCATCATTACAGGTACGGATATTTGGAAGTTCCTTACGGGTCTGGGCGCCTTGTCCGCCGTATTGCTGTTGATTTTCAAGGACACCATTTTAGGCTTTGTGGCCAGTATACAGGTAAGTATCAATGACATGGTGCGCATTGGGGACTGGATCACTTTTGAAAAATATGGGGCAGATGGAGATGTCATTGAGATCAACCTGGCAACGGTCAAGGTTCAGAATTTTGACAAGACGATTACCACTATACCCACATATGCCCTTATTTCCGACAGTTTCAAGAATTGGAGGGGTATGCAGTCCTCTGGGGGCAGACGTATAAAAAGGTCCGTGATCATAAAACAGCAAAGCATCCATTTTTTGACCGAAGCAGCCGTAGAGGAATTAAAGAAAGTGAGCCTTATTTCTGGATATTTGGCAGACCGACAGGCAAAAATCAAAGCGGCCAATGAGGAGAGCGGTGTGGACAAATCGCTCTTGGTCAATGGAAGGAATATGACCAATCTTGGGGTCTTTAGAAAATATATAGAAAGCTATTTGGAAAACCACAGCGCCATCAATGATAAAATGACTTTGATGACCCGTCAATTAGAACCCACAACCCAAGGTATTCCCTTAGAGGTCTATGCTTTTAGCAGTGACAAGCGGTGGCAGAACTATGAATACATCATGGCAGATATTTTTGACCATATTTTGGCAGCAGTGCCCTATTTTGATCTTGAGATCTATGAACTGCCCACCCAATTGACCGTCAAAGAGGAAAAGTCTTAGAGGCGCATATCAAATGCGCTTAACGCGCACAGCGTTCATCCCCTTCATTCCTTTTTCCAGTTCAAAGCTTACTTTGTCATTTTCGGCTATTTCATCAATAAGACCGGAAACGTGCACAAAGTATTTTTGTTGGTCCATACTGTCTATGATGAAGCCAAAGCCTTTTGAAGTGTCAAAAAAGGATACTTTACCGTTGTGGACCGGATCAAATTTGTCCTCGTCCGTCTCCTCCTTTTTTGGTATGCCCAAAACAATATCCTCGGCCTCAATCTCAATCTTCTGTTCGGGATCTGGGGGAGTATCCACCAGATGGCCGTTATGGTCCACATAAGCAAACTGGATACCGTTGCCTGCGTTTTCCTTGGAGGCGGATTTTCTAGCCTCTTTCTTTTTGAGTTTTTCCTCTCGTTTTTTTAAACGTTTTTTTTCTTTTTCCGTTTTGTTGAATGTCTGTTGCGATCTTGCCATTAAATAATACTATGGATTAATTGGGTTTTGAAGAAAATGGACATTTGGCGTAACAAGCGTTGCTGAGTGAAGCAGATGGACGCCCCATTATGAGAAACGGAAACCTTGGTACAGCCCCATTCTTAAAAACTGTTCCTCAAAGATAACTCATGTATTTGAATTTACGGAAGTTAAGCCGTTAACTTTTCAACAATCGCGTAAACTTTGTCAAAGCCCTGCCCCATTGGGCTTTTGGGCAGGCACATGCCATTGGCACTAACCCACAGATTGTTAAATATTGTTAAAAATAGTACCTTTTTATACATAGTACTGTAACGAAATGAATCTCGCTTCGTCTTCTTAGTGTAATGCAAACAGTAACATAGTAATTCATCAAAACAATCAAAAAACGAACATCATGAGAACTTTCATCAGACAAACACCCACGGAGAACAGAAGGCACAGTTTCTTCTCCACATTTAAAAACAGTAAAAGGGTGCAATGGGCGGAAACAAGGAACCACACCCATTAGACCCTATGGTTGACCATTCATCATCACCATTCATACATTCATTCATCAAAACAATCAAAAAACGAACATCATGAGAACTTTCATCAGACAAACAC
>CAKZLG010000179.1 GCA_937125035.1 uncultured Maribacter sp.
CCAACTACTATGCCACATCCATTGCCAATGGTTTTGACTTTGCCAATATTTTGATCAAGACCCGTGAGGGCAGGCCCATTAAAGTAGAGAACAATACCATGGCAAAAGTGGGCGGTAGTGCCAATGCCCGCGTGCAGGCCTCCGTACTCTCTCTTTATGACAGCACCCGGTTACAGGGTCCGTTGGCAAATGGCGAACCCGTGGAGTGGCCAGCGCTACATGCCGCAGTAAAGGCCAAGATGGGTAGTTTGCAGGGGACCGGTAAGAAAGTGGCCCTGTTGACACAGACCTATGCAAGCCCTTCCACTCAAAGATTGTTGGGTGAGTTCATGGAGGTCAATGAAGGTGTAGAGCACATTACGTATGATGCCATTTCTTCGGATGCCGCGCTGAATGCATTTGAGAGGATGTATGGGGAGAGGGCCATGGCGGATTATGATTTTGAAAAGGCAGGCCTTATCGTTTCCATTGGGGCGGACTTTTTGGCAGATTGGCAAGGAGGGGGCTATGATTCCGGTTATTCCAAAGGTAGGGTTCCAAAAAACGGAACCATGTCCAGGCACATACAGGTGGAGTCCAATATGTCATTGACAGGAGCGAACGCGGATACCCGTTATCCCATGAAGCCTTCAGCGCAGAAAGTACTTTTGGCCAAGTTGTATGGCAAACTGAATGGCACCAATGTCTCTGGCAATACATCTGAATATGATGCTGTGGTGGATCAATTGGCCGCCGAGGTACGCAAAGCGGGGTCTAATGCTGTTGTGGTTTCAGGTTTGGACGATGAAAACGCCCAAATGGTGGTGCTTGCAATTAACGAAATGCTGGGTAGTAACGCCTTTGATACTGCTAACCCACGTTATGTGCGTCAAGGGAACATAAAGAAATTAAAGGCTTTGATAGCCGATATGAATGCGGGCCGCGTAGGCGCCCTGATCATGGATGGGGTGAACCCAGTATATAGCCTGCCCAATGCGGAGGAGTTTGTGTCCGGACTGGAAAAAGTAGATCTTTCCGTGGCTTTTACGGCCAATTGGAACGAGACGGCAGAAGCCGTACAATATGTGGCCGCCGCCAATCATTACCTAGAATCCTGGGGCGACCTTGAAATAAAGAAGGGCCATTTTTCATTGATACAGCCCACCATTAAAGAATTGTTCGATACCAAACAGTTCCAGACCGCTTTATTGGAATGGATGGGTAAGGAGGAGACGTATTATGACTATGTAAAGCAAACATGGAAGGAAGGTATACTTAATGGAGCCAGTTGGAGCCAAGCCCTGCAGGATGGTGTTTACCATGCCACAGCGGACATGGCGGACGAGGAAGCTGCGCAAACTGCCGTTGGGGAAACAGAAGAGGAATCAGCTCAGGTGCCGTCTGTTGCGGCTGCGGTACGCAGTCTGGCCAATTCAACTGCAGATGGTATGGAACTGGTGCTTTACTCCAAGGTGGGTATGGGAGATGGCCAACAGGCCAGTAACCCTTGGTTGCAAGAATTCCCAGATCCCATTACCCGGGTTTCTTGGGACAATTATGTAATGGTCTCAAAAGCGGATGCCGAAACCTTAGGGCTGGTCAACGAATATGTGGCCAACGGTGGACTGGATGGGAGCTATGTGAACTTGACCGTAAACGGAACTGTGCTGGAACAGGTTCCGGTCATCGTACAGCCAGGGCAAGCCAAAGGAACCGTAGGGTTGGCCTTGGGCTATGGTAAGTCAGTAGGCCTGAAAGAAGAAATGAGAACAGGGGTGAACGCCTTTAGGGTGTATGCGGATTTCACATCAGCGCAGCCCGTGAACATTGAAAAGATAGCAGGTATGCATGAATTTGCCTGCATCCAATTGCACAAGACATTGATGGGACGCGGTGATATCATCAAAGAGACCACCCTTGAAATCTTCAATACCAAAGACCACGCGGTATGGAACCATGTGCCACAAGTATCCTTGAACCACCAAGAGGTACCTGCCACTTCCGTAGACCTTTGGGACAGTTTTGATCGTTCCATAGGGCATCACTTCAATATGTCCATTGATTTGAATGCATGTACGGGCTGTGGTGCCTGTGTTATTGCATGCCACGCGGAGAACAATGTGCCGGTCGTAGGCAAACAAGAAGTCAGAAAGTCCAGGGACATGCACTGGTTGCGTATCGATAGGTACTATTCCTCTGAAGAAACCTTTGAAGGAGACAATACAAAAAAGAGGGAGTTTGACGGTCTTTCCGGTGAAAAGGGTTCCTTGGGTGGATTCGGTGAGTTGGAAGACCCATCAGAAAATCCACAAGTGGCGTTTCAGCCGGTCATGTGCCAACATTGCAATCATGCCCCTTGTGAGACCGTTTGTCCGGTAGCGGCAACATCTCACGGTAGGCAAGGGCAAAATCAAATGGCCTACAACAGATGTGTGGGAACGCGTTATTGTGCCAACAACTGTCCTTACAAGGTAAGGCGCTTCAATTGGTTCCTGTACAACAATAACGATGAGTTTGATTTCCATATGAACAATGATTTGGGCAAAATGGTTTTGAATCCTGATGTTAATGTGCGCTCTAGGGGAGTCATTGAAAAGTGCTCCATGTGTATCCAAAAAACTCAGAAAACCATTTTGGATGCCAAACGTGAAGGCAGGGTCGTTGAGGATGGTGAGTTCCAAACAGCCTGTTCTTCGGCATGTAGTAATGGCGCCATTGTCTTTGGGGACATCAATGATCAGGAAAGCAAAGTGGCGGAATTAAAGGAAAGTGATCGTATGTACCACCTTTTGGAGCATGTGGGTACCCAGCCCAATGTTTTCTACCACGTAAAAGTGAGAAATACCAACGAAGCTTAATCAATACTAGAAAGTAATTATAACAGAAGTCTATGGCGTCGCATTACGAAGCACCTATAAGAAAACCACTGGTAATTGGAGACAAAGGCTACCATGATGTTACTGTGGATATCGCAGCTCCGGTAGAGGGAAGGGCCAATAAACATTGGTGGATTGTTTTTTCCATTGCACTGGTTGCATTCCTGTGGGGTGTTGGCTGTATTATTTATACCATTTCCACAGGTATAGGAACGTGGGGATTGAACAAGACCGTAAACTGGGCCTGGGATATCACCAACTTCGTATGGTGGGTAGGTATTGGCCATGCCGGAACCCTTATATCAGCCGTACTTTTATTGTTCCGTCAGAAGTGGAGAATGGCCATCAACCGTTCTGCAGAGGCCATGACCATATTTTCGGTAATCCAAGCCGGACTTTTCCCGATCATACACATGGGTAGGCCGTGGTTGGCCTATTGGGTATTGCCCATTCCCAATCAATTCGGTTCTTTATGGGTCAATTTCAACTCTCCGTTACTTTGGGACGTATTTGCCATTTCCACATACCTTTCCGTATCCTTGGTTTTCTGGTGGACAGGTTTGTTGCCCGATTTTGCCATGATTCGCGATAGGGCCGTATTGCCCTTTCAAAAGAAAATATATGGGATACTGAGTTTCGGTTGGAGCGGTAGGGCCAAAGATTGGCAGCGCTTTGAAGAGGTTTCTTTGGTACTTGCCGGTTTGGCAACGCCATTGGTATTATCAGTGCATACCATCGTATCCTTTGACTTTGCCACATCGGTCATTCCCGGATGGCACACCACCATATTTCCCCCTTATTTCGTAGCCGGGGCCATCTTTTCCGGTTTTGCCATGGTGAACACGCTGTTGATCATAATGCGTAAAGTGTGCAGTTTAGAGGCCTATATTACCGTACAGCATATAGAGTTGATGAACATAGTCATTATGATTACCGGTTCCATTGTGGGCTGTGCCTATATCACGGAACTTTTCATGGCTTGGTATTCTGGTGTGGAATATGAACAATACGCCTTTTTGAACAGGGCTACAGGACCTTATTGGTGGGCCTATTGGGCCATGATGACCTGTAATGTCTTTTCACCACAATTCATGTGGTTCAAAAAGCTACGTACCAGCATCATGTTCTCGTTCTTCATTTCTATTGTGGTGAACATAGGGATGTGGTTTGAGCGTTTTGTGATCATCGTAACGTCGTTGCACAGGGATTACCTACCTTCTTCATGGACCATGTTCTCTCCTACTTTTGTGGATATTGGTATATTCATTGGTACCATTGGTTTTTTCTTTGTGCTCTTCCTTTTGTATTCCAGGACTTTCCCGGTGATTGCCCAAGCAGAAGTGAAGTCTATCTTGAAAGCATCGGGCTCCAAGTATAAAAAATTAAGGGATGCAGGCTTGCCACTCTATGAATTGCCTACGGCAAGGCCCACGGTAAAAGAACCAGTTACAAGTGACGAGGTCATGGGGGCTACCGTACCCACGCAAGGGGACAAGGTAGGGGTCAATGAGCTCTTGAGCAGTATAGGAACCTTTGATGCTACCCAACAGGCCCCGGACAATTTGAAAAAGATAAAGGGCATTGGACCACAAATGGAGGCCACCCTAAATGAAATAGGAATCTTTACGTTCGCACAGGTGGCAAGAATGACCGAAAAGGAGTACAATTTGTTGGACTCCATTACCGGATCTTTCCCAGGTAGGGCACAACGGGACGATTGGGCAGGGCAAGCTAAATTATTAATAGAGAAAAAGTAATTATGGCATCAAAAGTTATACAGGCATATTACAACGATGATGACGTTTTAATGCATGCCGTAAAAAAAGTGAAAGCGGCCAAACATCATATAGATGAGGTCTATTGTCCTTTTCCCGTGCACGGTCTGGACAAGGCTATGGGACTTGCGCCCACAAGAATTGCCATCACTTCTTTTCTTTATGGTTGTGTGGGTCTGGCGGTGGCCACGGTCATGATGAATTATATCATGATAGAAGATTGGCCCCAGGACATAGGGGGAAAACCCAGTTTTAGCTATTTAGAGAACATGCCTGCTTTTGTGCCCATCATGTTTGAGCTTACGGTGTTCTTTGCGGCCCACCTTATGGTCATCACATTCTACCTAAGAAGTAGGTTATGGCCCTTTAAAAAGGCGGAAAACCCGGATGTTAGGACAACCGATGATCATTTCGTCATGGAGATAGAGATCCATGGCAATGAAAGTGAATTGAAGGATTTGTTGGCGGAAACAGGTGCCTTGGAAATTAATATATCAGAAAAAGACAGTCATTGAATATGAACAGTTTTAAGAATATAGTACTGGCGTTGGTGCTACTGGTGGTAACGGCCTCTTGCTTTGACGAGCGAAAGCCCAATTATCAATATATGCCCAACATGTATGAGGCCGTAGGATATGAAACCTATGATGAGGTAAACTTTTTACCTGCAAATACCGAGGCATTGACCCCACCGGCCAACACCATCAATAGAGGATGGTTGCCCTATGAAATTGAAAATACCCCAGAAGGTAAGGAATTGTCACGGACAAACCCAAGCCCTTTGGATTCCCTGCAACGCGATGAAAACCTTGCTGCTGGGAAGGCCATGTATGATATTTATTGTACCATTTGCCATGGTGCCAAGGGTAACGGCCAAGGAACTTTGGTCCAAAGGGAAAAAATACTTGGTGTGCCCAGCTATGATGATGCGGCTAGGAACATTACGGTAGGCAGTACATTTCATGTAGTACAATATGGTTTGAACTCCATGGGGTCTTACGCGTCTCAAATGAACACCACTGAAATGTGGCAGGTTTCTGAATATGTGATGCAGCTGAAAGAAGAGTTAACCAACTAATACACAATCTAAGGACTATGTATACGATTTCAAATAGACTAAAAATAGGTTCCATTATTTTAATGGCCGTTGGATTTTTGGGTATTGTTGGCGGTTTTCTTGCGGCCCCTTCCACAGTAGAGGAAGCTAAGGAAATGGTAGCGGCCCATGCAGGTGACGACCATGGAGGTGAGCATGCCGCTGAGGCTTCTGGCCATGGGGATGCCGCAGCACACGAAGGTGATCATGGGGCGTCTCATGATGAACACCTTCTGCACCAATTACAGAATAAACCATGGGCTGCACTCTACGTGGCCGCCTTCTTTTTTATGATGATTTCCTTGGGTGCATTGGCATTCTACGCTATTCAGAGAGCGGCCCAAGCTGGCTGGTCGCCTTTGTTGTTCAGGGTCATGGAAGGAATCACTTCATACTTAGTGCCGGGTGGGATCATTGTCTTTGTTATTTTGGTACTCTCCGTATTGCACATGAACCATTTGTTCGTTTGGATGGATCCAGAGGTGGTTGCGCATGATGCATTATTACAGGGAAAGGCGGGCTATTTGGACCCCACTTTCTTTTTGATCAGGGCCGCCATATTTTTAGGTGGATGGATCGCATATCGAGAATATTCCAGAAAATTGTCCTTAGCGCAAGATGATGCCGATGACAATAAGAATTTTAAGTTGAACTTTCGCATATCGGCCGCATTTTTGGTGTTCTATTTGATTTCAGAATCCATTATGTCCTGGGATTGGATCATGAGCGTAGATCCCCACTGGTTCAGTACCCTGTTCGGTTGGTACATCTTTGCCAGTATGTTCGTTTCGGGCATAACGGTTATTGCCATGGTAACGATTTATTTGAAATCCAAAGAACACCTTCCTGAAGTGAATGACAGCCACATCCATGATTTGGCGAAGTTCATGTTCGGTATCAGTATTTTCTGGACGTATTTGTGGTTCTCTCAGTTCATGCTCATTTGGTATTCCAATATACCGGAAGAGGTGACCTATTACGTTACTAGGATAGCCGATTACAAATTGCCGTTCTTTGGAATGATCGCCATGAATTTTGTATTCCCCTTATTATTATTGATGAACAGCGACTATAAAAGAATCAACTGGTTTGTGGTACTGGCGGGAATTGTTATATTGGCAGGGCACTATTTGGACATTTTTAATGCCATTATGCCTGCAACGGTGGGAGACCAATGGTATATAGGACTTACTGAGATCAGTGCCATATTGTTCTTTGCTGGTTTGTTCATATTTTGGGTGTTCAGGGCCATTGCCGCAGCCCCATTGCTTCCCAAAAGAAATCCATTTATTGAGGAAAGTAAGCATTTTCATTATTAATGAGTTTTTAAAGTATAATCATCAAATAATACAATGACGACATTACTGATATTAGCTGTTATAGTTCTTGTGGCAATTGCAATTTGGCAAATGACCAAGATATTTGAACTGTCCCAGCTTAGGACGGCAAAGACAGAGATTGCCACGGACCAGGACAATAAGTACAATGGGTATCTTTTGTTTGCCTTCTTGATATTCATTTACGGCATCACCATTTTCAGTTTTTGGAAATACGGTAAGTTTCTACTGCCCGAGGCGGCCTCAGAGCATGGGTCTGAATATGATTCCCTAATGCTGACCTCCTTTGTCATTATATTCATTGTACAGGCCATTACTCAAGTGCTTTTGCACTATTTTGGGTATAAGTATAGAGGTGAGAAAGGCAAAAAGGCCTTGTTCTATGCGGACAATGACCGCTTGGAATTTATTTGGACCATCATACCTGTAATCGTATTGGCCGGTTTGATTTTATGGGGTCTTTACACTTGGACCAATATCATGGACATCAATGACGATGACGACCCACTTATTGTGGAGCTATATGCCCAGCAGTTCAATTGGACGGCCAGATATGGTGGGGAGGACAATGTACTTGGTGGTGCCAATGTACGAATGATCGATATAGATAAGGCCAATGTATTGGGTTTAGATGAAGCGGACTCTTATGCGGCCGATGATATTATTGTAAAGGAACTACATTTGCCCGTCGGTAGGAAGGTCAACTTTAAAATGAGGTCGCAAGACGTATTGCATTCGGCTTACATGCCCCACTTTAGGGCGCAAATGAACTGTGTTCCCGGCATGGTGACCGAGTTTTCCTTTACACCCATATATACTACGGAAGAGATGAGGCAAATGCCGGATGTGGTGGACAAAGTGAAAAGAACCAATACAATAAGGGCAGAGAAATCCGCCAGTACGGGAGAAATCCTGGACCCTTGGGAATTTGATTATATATTGCTATGTAATAAAATATGTGGTAAATCACATTATAATATGCAAATGAAGATCATCGTAGAGACGGAAGAGGAGTACAACGCTTGGTTGGCTTCACAGTCTACATTTGCAGAAACCGTGCTCAAAGATGACAGTGAACCGGCCTTTAATATGGTGCAGGATTCCAATACTGGGCAGTAGTAAAAAAAAAGAAAGCTAGAAAAGGAAAATTAATTAAAAAATCAGATTATGTCAGCAGTAACAGCACATGTGGATGATCATGCACACGATCATGGACATCATCATCACAAAGAAACGTTTGTAACAAAGTATATCTTTAGCCAAGATCATAAAATGATCGCAAAACAGTACCTTATACTGGGTGTTTTGATTATGGGTTTCATAGGTATTGCCATGTCCTTGCTTTTTAGGATGCAATTGGCTTGGCCAGGGGAATCTTTTTTGGTCTTTGATACATTTTTAGGTAAATGGGCACCAGATGGTGTCATGGATGCCGATATATATTTGGCCCTAGTGACCATGCACGGAACTATAATGGTGTTCTTCGTGCTAACAGCGGGTCTGAGCGGAACCTTCAGTAATTTACTCATCCCCTTGCAAATAGGGGCACGGGATATGGCATCCGGTTTTCTGAATATGGTGTCGTTCTGGTTGTTTTTCGTGGCCAGTGTGGTGATGATAGCCTCCATCTTTGTGGAAGCGGGCCCTGCGGCCGCCGGATGGACCATCTATCCCCCATTGAGCGCACTTCCAATGGCACAGCCAGGTTCTGGGATGGGAATGACCTTATGGTTGGTTTCCATGACCATTTTCATAGCATCATCACTGTTGGGTTCCTTGAATTATATAGTTACCGTATTGAACCTGCGCACCAAGGGCATGTCCATGACAAGATTGCCTTTGACCATATGGGCCTTCTTTGTAACGGCCATCATTGGTGTCATCTCTTTTCCGGTCCTTTTGTCCGCAGGTCTATTATTGTTAATGGATAGGAGTTTTGGAACTTCATTTTTCCTTTCAGACATTTTCATACAGGGTGAGGTGCTACATTATCAAGGCGGTTCTCCGGTGTTGTATGAGCACTTGTTCTGGTTTTTAGGACACCCCGAGGTATATATTGTTTTATTGCCCGCTTTGGGAATTACCTCAGAGGTCATGTCCACGAACGCTAGAAAGCCCATTTTTGGATATAGGGCCATGGTGGCCTCCATATTGGCCATTGCCTTTCTTTCAACCATCGTTTGGGGCCACCATATGTTCATCTCGGGTATGAACCCGTTCTTGGGCTCGGTCTTTACCTTTACTACCTTGTTGATCGCCATACCCTCTGCGGTTAAGGCCTTCAACTATATCACCACCTTATGGAAAGGAAACTTACAATTGAATCCTGCCATGTTGTTTTCCATTGGCTTGGTCTCCACGTTTATCACGGGGGGTCTAACAGGGATCATCTTAGGGGACAGTACGTTGGACATCAATGTGCACGATACCTATTTCGTAGTGGCCCACTTCCATTTGGTCATGGGTATATCCGCGCTTTACGGACTGTTTGCCGGGGTTTACCACTGGTTCCCCAAGATGTTTGAGGGTAGGATGTTGAACAAGAACTTAGGTTACGTGCATTTCTGGATCACCGCCGTTTGTGCTTATGGGGTCTTCTTCCCTATGCACTTTGTGGGTATGGCAGGGGTGCCAAGGAGGTATTATGAAAATACGGCCTTCCCTATGTTTGACGAACTTACGGATGTACAGGTATTGATGACGGTTTTTGCCTTGGTCGCTGGTGCTGCACAATTGATTTTCGTGGCCAATTTCATATACAGTATGTTCTACGGCAAAATAGGGCCAAAGAACCCATGGAAGTCCAACACGTTGGAATGGACCACGGAATTAAAGCACATTCATGGCAATTGGGATGGTCCCATTCCAGAGGTACATCGTTGGGCCTATGATTACAGTAAAGTGGATGCCGATGGGGAGTACATTATACCTGGCCAGGATTTTGTGCCGCAGACAGTGCCCCTTCAACAAGATGAAGAGGAGCTCAACCATTAAGGTTAAACGAATTTTTAATAATGCCCAACAAGACACGTTGGGCATTTTTTTTGTTAAAAGGTTTTTAATATAAATTGGGGATTTCAAGTTTCATTTAAAAATGAATACCTTCCCAATAAATTTAAAGGTGAACACATGAAAAACACCATTTGCGCCCTCTGTCTTTGTCTTTTTGTACTTCAATTGCACGCACAGCGTAAACCTAGGATAAAGGGCAATAGGAATGTCTCAGAAGTTCGTGTGGACCTACCACCGTTCAATGCGGTGCTCTTGGAGGATGACCTGGAAATCAACTTGGAAAAGGGCACCAATGAAGGGTACGTCATAGAGGCGGATGATAATCTTTTTGATGTGCTGAAGTTGGAGGTTGTGGATAGTACCTTGCAAATATCTTCGTTCTATAAGATAACCTCCAAAAAAAAACTGAACATCACCATATATTACAATTACCTTGAGGGCATAGAAATGCGGGCAGGTGAAATGTCCATGCAAGATGTCATTTCAACCCCCCAGTTGTACGTAAGGACATTTGGTACCGCCAGGCTGGAGTTGAATGCCACAGCGGACCTGATCAACATCAATATGGAAGACATCAGTTCTGGCGATTTCAATGTGGCCAGTGATTCATTGACACTTACCTTAAAGGATAGAATAGATGTGAAGGTCTACGCAACAGGGGCTTCACAAGACCTCTATATGTATGAAAATGCCTCGGCAAAATTGGAGGGTACCACGGGGTTTCTAATGGCCAAATTGTATGGCGACAGCAATCTCAAAGCAGAGCTGATGGAAGCCCAGCGGGCGGTATTGATTGCAGAGGATTCCCCCAATGTACGAATGCAGGTGTTGAATGAATTTGAACTGAGCAGTAGGGGAGCTTCCAAAACCAGTCTTTACGGTAACCCAAAGATCACCATTTTGGATTTTTTGGATACCTCCCAATTGCATAAGGAAAACAACTAATCCGCAATGGGCGCTGTCATTAAATGTTCCGGTATGCCAAAGCCATCCACTAAGACCCCAATATGGGGCCGAAGTTCAGAGCAAAGCCGTTCCACCCTTTGTCTAATGGCCTTTGATTTGGTACTGCCCAAGTAGCCTTGTTCCAAATACCACTCGGCATCTTTCCTCATTTCATAGAGGGCGTAGAGGGTGCCCAATTTTTCAAAAAGGGCCCTGTGCTCTTCGCTCTCTATTTTCTCATAGAAGTCCGTGTAAGCTTCATAGGCCAGGCCAACACTATAGGCTTTTCCCAAAGCCAATAAATGACTCTGTACCTTTAAGAAGGCTTGGTAAGAGGGAATCCCTTTCTTAATGTAGTTTCGTATGCGCATGGCCAAGGTATAGGTAAGCCTGCTCGTCCTATAGTCAAAAGCATGGTGGTGGAACTTGGGGTTGTACAGGTGTTCTGGGTCTACTTTGTTGGCATAGACCGGATTGATCGTGGCCAATTTGTCACTTAATTGTTTGCCGAGCAATTTCAGCACAGAGGAGAATCCGGCGCTGTTGAATTCTGCTTTAAAATCAGACAAGACCCCTTTGGCCGCCAATTGCAGCAGCACGGTATTGTCTCCTTCAAAAGTGGTGAAGATATCCACGTCCCCTTTAAGGTCGGCGATGCGGTTCTCTATCAAATAGCCTTTACCTCCACAGGCCTCCCTACATTCTTGTATTGCCGTGTTGGCGTACCATGTTATGATGGATTTTAACCCCGCCACTTGGGTCTCCACCTGTCGTTTATCGGGCTGTTCATCGTCGCAGTACGCCTCCATCATTTTATCCAAGGCCACCTGGTACACATAGGCACTGGCCACCAAGGGGGTGAGCCGTAGCTGATGGGTGGGGTAATCCATAAGCAGGTCCTCCTGTATTTTGATGCTGTCATTGAACTGCCTGCGTTTCAACGCATGTTTTACCGCTACGGCCAAGGCCATTTTTGCACCGCCGAGGCCTGCCCTGGCCACACATATTCTACCGCCTACCAAGGTGCCCAGCATGGTGAAGAACCGCTTGTTGGGGTTTTCTATATCCGATGCATATTGACCATCTGCCGTAATACGACCGTATTTGTTCAAAAGATTGGCTCTGGGCACCCGTACTTGGTTGAACCAGATTTTGCCATTGTCCACGCCATTGAGTCCTAATTTGTAGCCATTGTCCTCCACACGTACGCCGGGTAGGAGCTGATGGTCTTCATTTCGGAGAGGAACCAGAATGGCATGTACTCCCTCATTTTTTCCGTTGACGATCAACTGGGCAAAAACCGATGCCATGGTAGCATGCAGGGCGTTCCCAATGTACTCTTTATTGTCGTCCTTGCCTGGGGTGTGGATGACAAGGGTGTCCGTTTCCTTGTCATAGGTGGCGGTGGTGTTGATGCCCCTTACATTGGATCCATGCCCGGTTTCCGTCATGGCAAAGCAACCTAGCAGTTCGGCGGAACCCGCCTTGGTGAGATAGTCGTCATGGTGCTGTTTTGTGCCCAGTTTTTGTATACTACCGCCAAAAAGACCAAATTGCACCCCAAATTTTATGGTAAGGCTCCCATCTACGTACATCATATTTTCAAATATGGTAGCGTAGCCTTCCATATTGCCCGTGCCCCCGTAAGCTTCCGGATAGGCCATGGCTCCATAGCCGTGGGCGGCAAGGTGTTTTACTTGTTCCAACACCCGCGCCCTGAAATCCTCTTTGTTACGTTGTATTTTCCATTGGAATAGGGGGTGGTTTACAAATTTCCTGAAATCATCCACCACCGTTGCATGTTTGCCCTTGAGAAGGGCATCTAGATCCTGGGCCTTATATTGATCGGAGCTCACCTCGTGCACCACCGCCACATCAAAGAGGTGGTTGTAGTGGTTGGGCTGTATGCCCAAATTGATTTCTATGTGTTTCAGCTGGGCGTTAAAAGGCTGATCTCCATAATAGGCATTCCCCAAATTTTGACTCAAGCTGCTCAAAGGGTAGGTATGGCTCTCCACCAATTTTATGCCGGAGGTGGCAATGAGCCTGCGCCAGTGTTTGAATTCATTGTCCGTTGGCGGTGTTTTGGGATGGAGCCAGGAAAGTAAGGTTTTCCGTTCCGTATCCAATAGGGTAGTGTCATGCCCAATGGCGCTCTCCACAACGTTTCTTTCCGAGGTGGACAAAAGGTCATCGGACCAAATAACATAAAAAAACGGGATATACTGTAATAATCCGGGGGTGTAGCTGTTCTTTTCCATATGTTAAAAATACAATTTATACCGCAGAAGAGTTTCATAAATAGAGCAGGTGCAACGAAATAAATTAATCCTTCTTTACCTATCTTTGTTGGGATATGAACGAATACTTAGATCCAACGGGAGAACAGTTTTCAGATGCGGAAATGGATATTGAACGCGCATTGCGGCCCATTTCCTTTGATGATTTCACAGGTCAGGAACAGGTCTTGGAGAACCTAAAGGTCTTTGTACAGGCGGCCAACCAAAGGGGCGAGGCCTTGGACCATACCCTTTTCCATGGTCCTCCGGGATTGGGCAAGACCACTTTGGCCCATATTTTGGCCAACGAGCTGGCCGTGGGCATCAAGATGACTTCCGGCCCCGTATTGGACAAGCCTGGGGACTTGGCCGGATTACTGACCAACTTAGATGAACGGGATGTACTCTTCATAGATGAGATACACCGGTTGAGCCCTGTAGTGGAGGAATACCTGTACTCTGCCATGGAGGATTATAAAATAGATATTATGATTGAAACGGGCCCCAATGCCCGTTCCGTACAGATCAATCTCAACCCGTTTACCTTGATTGGGGCCACTACGCGTTCAGGGTTGTTGACCGCCCCCATGAGGGCCCGCTTTGGTATACAGAGCAGATTGCAATATTATTCCACAGAACTGCTGTCCACCATTGTGGAGCGCAGTGCTGAAATCCTCAACGTGCCCATTTCCCAAGAGGCCGCAATAGAAATTGCAGGTCGCAGTAGGGGAACCCCCAGAATCTGTAATGCGCTCTTGCGCAGGGTACGGGATTTCGCCCAGATCAAAGGAAATGGTAAGATCGATATGGAAATCTCCAAGTTCGGCCTTAAGGCCCTGAACGTGGACGCCCATGGCTTGGACGAAATGGACAATAAGATCTTAACCACCATCATTGACAAGTTCAAGGGGGGTCCGGTGGGCATCACCACTTTGGCAACGGCCGTTTCTGAGAGTGCGGAGACCATAGAGGAGGTCTATGAACCTTTTCTAATACAACAGGGCTTCATTATGCGTACCCCAAGGGGGCGAGAGGTCACAGAGCATGCCTATAAGCATTTGGGTAGGATCAAAGGGAACGTACAAGGGGGGTTATTTTGAGCAAAATTCTTCCCATAGTATCCAGATACCACGTTTTTAAGCATAGGAAACAGATTCTTAAAAACCCTATTCCCTTTCACCATGATAATTTCAATAGGCTGGGCGATATCTTCAAGGTACAAGTGGGCCTTGGTAAGGAGATCGTGTTCACCCGGCACGCGGGCTTCATCAAGCAGGTATTACAGAAAGAACATCGTAAATACCAAAAATCGGCCTTGCAGACCGTTGACCTTGCCAAATATATAGGTCACGGCATCCTTACGGCCAATGGAGACCACTGGAAAACACATAGGCGCATGGTGCAGCCCGCTTTCCATAGGCAAAAGCTCCAAGCCCTGTTGCGGACCATGCACGGTGCCATTGCCCATGAAATAGATCACATACGGCCCAACGAGCTACAAGATGTATATCCCTTAATGGGGGACCTGGCCTTTCAAGTGGTGGCAAAATCCCTGTTCAGTAGGGACGATATTCAAAAGGAAATGGGGGAACTGAAGGACATTACGGAGGCCAACCAGCGCATGTTGATCAAGGAAATGCGCCAGCCCTATCTCAATTGGTGGTACCGCCTATCTGGCAAGATAGGACACCATCTACAACGGTCACAACGGGCCCGTGACCTCCTCACACAGATCATTGAACAGCGGAGGGCCGGGAATAAGGAATATGATGATTTATTGGACATGCTCCTAAAGGCGACCTATGAAGACGGCTCTTCCATGTCCCAAAAACAGTTGTTGGATGAAGTGCTCATTCTCTTTACCGCCGGTTTCGAGACGACCGCCAATGCCTTGAGTTTTACCCTATATCTCTTGGCAAAGCACCCCACGGCACAGGAAAAGGCCTACCAAGAAGTGCTGCAGGCCAAGGTGAAGGACGGCTTCTCCATGGAAACTTTGGGGCAGCTCAACTATGTGAAACAGTGTATTGAGGAAAGCCTGCGCATGTACCCGCCCGCTTATTACATAGACCGGGAGTGTATCGCTGATGATGAAATAGAAGGCTATGCAATCCCCAAAAAGACCATGCTCCTCTTGGCGATCTATGAGCTGCACCGTGATGGACAATTTTGGGAAAAACCCAATCATTTTGTCCCCGAACGTTTTGAGACTGCGAATAAGCGCGACCTATCTGATTTTTACTTTCCCTTTGGTGCTGGGCCCAGAATGTGTGTGGGCAATAATTTCGCCATGCAGGAGATGGTGATGGCCTTGGCCTGTATCCTGCAAAAGTACAAAGTACGCTATACCGGAGAGGAAGTACGGCTAAATCCGCTGATTTCCTTAAAACCGGAACGTGTGGACCTTTATTTTGATGCCAGATGAACAAGGCCCATTATACACAGATGATCAAGGCCGAAGCCAAACGCCTCGGTTTTCTTTCCTGCGGCATTTCAAAGGCGGAATTTTTAGAAGAGGAAGCTCCCCGGTTGGAAAATTGGCTCAATAACAACAATCACGGGGAAATGGCCTATATGGCCAACCATTTTGATAAGCGTTTGGATCCCACGAAATTGGTGGAAGGCTCCAAGTCCGTAATTTCCCTGTTATTGAATTACTTTCCAAAAGAACAACAACGAGAGGATACCTACAAAATCTCCAAATATGCCTACGGTAGGGATTATCACTTTGTAATTAAAGACAAGCTAAAGGAACTCCTGCACTTTATGCAAGAGGAAATTGGGGAAGTACACGGCAGGGCCTTTGTGGACTCTGCCCCGGTGTTGGACAAAGCTTGGGCGGCAAAGAGCGGTTTGGGCTGGATCGGAAAGCACAGCAATCTATTGACTCAAAAAGTGGGATCGTTTTATTTTATCGCCGAACTCATTGTTGATCTGGAGCTAGATTATGACGCCCCTGTAACGGATCATTGCGGCAGCTGTACCGCCTGTTTGGATGCCTGCCCCACAGAAGCGATCGTGGCGCCGTATGTGGTAGATGGGAGCAAGTGTATTTCCTATTTTACCATTGAGCTCAAAAAGGAGATCCCCAATGAGTTTCAAGGTAATTTTGAAGATTGGATGTTTGGCTGTGACATTTGTCAGGACGTATGTCCGTGGAACCGGTTTTCAACATCGCACAATGAACCCCTGTTCAATCCCCATCCAGAACTGTTGTCCATGTCCAAAAAGGATTGGGAGGAAATCACTTCAAACGTTTTCGGTGAAATTTTTGCGAAATCCGCAGTAAAACGCACAAAATTTTCGGGATTAAAACGTAATATTGAATTCCTTAAAAAATAAGGAATTGCAAATACCAAGAGGCCGAACGGCACCACCTAAAATTTAAAATGAAACCATCATGTGCCCTGGCACGGGCCATGACCATATCGTATGAAGAACCAAATTCAGCTCATTGCTTATGTAGACCGGATGGGATGCAAGAAGATCAATGACCTCCACCATCTTTTGCAGAATGAACTCAAGGGACTCTTTGGAGGGGTCCATTTATTGCCTTTTTATTACCCCATAGATGGTGAGGATGCGGGTTTTGATCCCATAGACCACACCTTGATCGATCCTCGTTTGGGCCAATGGGAAGACCTGAAGGCACTGGCCGGGGATTATGAGGTCATGGCAGATTTGATCGTGAACCACATGTCTGCCAAGTCCAAAGAATTCCAGGATTTTTTGGAAAAGGGAGAGAGCTCCCCTTACAGTTCACTCTTTTTGGGGTTCAAGGATGTTTTCCCAAAGGGGGCCACCGAGGACGATCTGTTGCGAATCTATAGACCTAGGCCCGGATTTCCCTTTACCAAAATGAAGGGTAAGGACGGTTCTGAACACCTGATCTGGACCACCTTCACCACCAATCAAGTGGACATAGACGTATTGAATCCAAGCGGAGAGCGTTATCTGGAGGGTATTCTGGACAAGTTTGAAGCCTCTGGGGTAAAAATGATCCGTTTGGACGCCGCTGGCTATGCCATCAAAAAAGCAGGTACATCTTGCTTTATGATCCCGGAAACCTTTCAATTCATAGATGGTCTCACCCAAAAGGCAAAGGAAAGGGGCATCACCGTTCTTGTGGAAATCCATTCCTTCTACAAGACACAGATAGAGATTGCCAAAAAAGTGGACTATGTCTATGATTTTGCGCTTCCTGTTTTGGTCTTGGACACCCTGTTCAACCAAGACGCCACCCACCTGAAGCATTGGTTGGATATAGGTCCTAAAAACGCCATTTCGGTATTGGATACCCATGATGGTATTGGTATTGTGGATGTGGCTTCAGAAAATGGGGTGCCCGGGCTCATTGCGGATGACGTGTTGGACCGTATCGTGGATCGGATGCATGCCAATAGCGGGGGAACCAGTTTAAAGGCCACCGGGGCCGCAGCGTCCAATCTGGATCTGTATCAGGTGAATTGCACCTATTTTGAGGCCTTGGGCAAAAACGAGCTAGACTACTTCTTGGCAAGGGCCATACAATTCTTTGTGCCCGGCATACCCCAAGTTTATTATGTGGGGCTGTTTGCTGGCGAAAACGATATGAATCTATTGGAACAGACCAATGTGGGCCGGAACATCAATCGGCATTTTTTCACTAAAGCGGAGATTACAGAAACGTTGGAAAGGCCCTTTATCCAAACATTTACAAAATTGATGCGACTAAGAAATGAGCACCCTGCCTTTAATGGAAGTTTTGAAGTGCTCCCCACTGCAAAGGATAGATTGCAACTACAGTGGGAGCTGCATGGGGAAGGCATTCTCTTGGATATTGATTTAAGCCAAAGGGAATTCAGTATAAAAGGGACCAAGGACGGGGACAAGGAGCATGTTTATTTTCAATCTGACAAGCCGTGGGGCTAGTTTAAAATACAGGGGGTACCAAGTGCCCCAAAAATAGCGTTGTAAAATGCGTATCTTGGAGGGGTGTTCTTGATAGGGCCGTACCTAATAAACCAAACAAACCAAACATCATGATGAAATTCAAAAAACCGCACCTTAGCTTTTGGCAGATTTTTAATATGAATGTGGGTTTTTTGGGCATTCAGTACAGCTTTGGGCTACAACAGACCGCCATCAACCCCATATTCCTGTACCTTGGGGCGCCAGAGGATATGTTGCCCATTTTGAACATCGCGGGCCCCGTAACCGGCTTGGTGGTACAGCCCATCATTGGCGCCATGTCAGACAAGACCTGGTCTGCCCGTTGGGGGCGTCGTAAACCCTATTTTTTGATCGGGGCCTTGATCGGCAGTCTGTGCCTGTTCGCCTTTCCACATAGCCCTGTGCTGTGGTTTGCGGTTGGGTTGCTCTGGATTTTGGATGTGGGCAACAATATGGCCATGGAACCCTATCGCGCTTTTGTGGGTGATAAACTACCGGAAAAGCAATTGAGCCTGGGCTACCAAATGCAGAGTCTGTTCGTGGGTGCCGGTATTTTACTGGCCAATGGTTCCATTGTTCTTTTTCAGAAATTGTTTGGAGGGGATGCCGTGGAAGTGGCGGGCACCATACCCACTTGGTTGTACTATTCCTTTTATATTGGGGGCATCCTTTCCATAACCACCATCTTGTGGTCCGTCCTCAGGACACCTGAAATTCCTCCTACGGATGAAGAAATGGCCGAAATTACCCATGCTAGGTCCAAGCCTCTAGCGGAGCGTATTGCCAAGCCCTTTGCAGAAATTTCCAACGCCATTAAGCAAATGCCCCAGTTCATGTGGAAGATCGGGGCCGTGTACCTCTTTCAATGGTATGCCCTTTTTGTGTATTGGCAGTACATCACCCCGCTTTTCATGCTCACTTTGGGATACTCCACTTCAGAAGCGGCATCACAATCGGCCCAAATGAGCTTAACGTACAATATCGTGACCATGGTCGTGGCCTTGGCCTTGGTGCCCCTTACCCTAAAGTATGGGGGGAGAAAAGTCTATGCCCTCAGTTTAGTAGGTACAGGACTGGCCCTTTTTGCCATTCCGTACATACAAGATCCTTTTTTGGTCCTCATGCCCATGGTGTTCTTTGGGATTGGTTGGGCCGCCATGATGGGCATCCCCTATACCATGGTGTCCAAGGTGGTGCCCCAGGACCGGCGCGGGGTGTACATGGGCATTTTGAACATGATGATCGTTATTCCCATGGGCATTGAGACCTTGACTTTTGGGGGCATCTATAAGTACTTGTTGGGTGGCAACGCCATCAATGCCATGCTCTTTGCCGGGGCCTTTTTCATCATAGCGGCCGTCTTGGCCATGCGGTTGAATGTAAGTGGCGCACAAGAGGAGTTGTAGCGGCCATATCAGAATATCACCATGATCATTATTCTCGGTTTCCTTTATGGTGGTATGTAGAATACTTCTAACTTTGATTTTTGTAAACAACCCTATATGAGCAAGCAAAAACAGCGAAGGGAGGCCTTAGTGTACCATGCCAAGCCCCAACCCGGCAAGATTAAGGTAGTTCCCACAAAACCCTATTCCACTCAGCGCGATCTGGCCCTTGCCTATTCCCCAGGGGTGGCAGAGCCTTGTCTGGAAATAAAGAAGAACAAGGAAGATGTGTATAAGTACACGGCAAAGGGCAATGTGGTGGCCGTCATTTCCAACGGAACGGCCGTTTTGGGTCTGGGCAATATTGGTCCCGAAGCCTCTAAGCCCGTTATGGAAGGGAAGAGCCTTCTGTTTAAGATTTTTGCGGATATTGATGGGATTGACATTGAGCTGGATACCGAGGATGTGGACAAATTCGTGGAAACGGTGAAGATCATAGCGCCCACTTTTGGAGGAATAAATCTTGAGGACATAAAAGCACCTGAGGCTTTTGAAATAGAGCGAAGGCTCAAGGAAGAGCTGGATATTCCCGTGATGCATGATGATCAACACGGTACGGCCATCATATCTGCGGCCGCACTGTTGAACGCCCTTGAACTCACACATAAAAAAATGGAAAAGGTGAAGATCGTGGTCAGTGGTGCCGGGGCGGCGGCCATATCCTGTACACGGCTCTACCAAGCATTCGGGGCCAGGTCAGAGCATATTGTGATGTTGGACAGTAAGGGGGTCATTAAACAAGACCGTACCGATCTTTCATCCCAAAAGGCGGAGTTCGCCACCCAAAGGGACATTACTACCCTGGAAGAGGCTATGGAAGGGGCTGATGTGTTCATAGGCCTTTCCATGGCAGATGTGGTGACCCCAAAAATGTTGTTGTCCATGGCCAAGGACCCCATTGTGTTCGCCATGGCCAATCCCGATCCGGAAATTGGGTATGAGCTGGCCTGTGCCACCCGCAAGGATATCGTCATGGCCACTGGCCGATCGGACCATCCCAACCAAGTGAACAACGTACTTGGTTTCCCCTTTATTTTTCGTGGAGCCTTGGATGTACGGGCCACCAAGATCAATGAGGAAATGAAAATGGCCGCAGTACGGGCCCTGGCGGAATTGACCAAAGAGCCGGTACCGGAACAGGTCAATATCACCTATGATACTACCCGGCTCACCTTTGGCAGGGAGTATATCATTCCAAAACCTTTTGATCCCCGCTTGATTGCCAAAATACCACCAGCCGTGGCCAAGGCGGCCATGGAAAGTGGCGTGGCCAAGGCGCCCATTCAGGATTGGGACAAATATGAGGAGGAGCTGCTGTTGCGTTCCGGAAATGACAATAAAGTGGTGCGCATGTTGCACAATAGGGCCAAGGTGAACCCAAAGCGCATTGTTTTTGCGGAGGCTGAACTGTTGGATGTTCTTAAAGCTGCACAAATAGTCTATGAGGAAGGCATTGCAGAACCTATTCTTTTAGGGCACAGACCTACGATCGAGCGATTGAAGTTGGAGCTGGAGTTTGATGCCGACGTACCCATCATTGACCCACGCTCAGACGATTCCAAGACCATAAGGACCATGTATGCCGATAAGCTGTGGCAATTGAGAAAGCGAAAAGGGGAGACCCGTTACAGTGCAAAGGTGAACATGGGCAAACGAAACTATTATGGTGCCATGATGCTCTTGGAAGGGGACGCGGATGGCATGATCTCCGGATATTCCAGGGCCTACCCCAAAGTATTGCGACCGGTCTTTGAGGTGTTGGGTAGGGCAAGCGGGGTCACAAAAGCCTCCACTGTGAACATCATGATCACGGACAGGGGCCCCATGTTCCTGGCGGACACCTCCATTAATATAGACCCGAATGCCGAGGAATTGGCCGAGATTGCCCAAATGACCGCCAATGTGGCCAAGACCTTTGGTTTTGAACCCGTGGTGGCGCTATTGTCCTATACCAATTTTGGTTCCTCCAATCATAAACAGGCCCAAAAAGTGCGGGATGCGGTGGGCATTTTGCACCAAAGAAACCCAGAGCTCGTGGTGGATGGTGAAATACAAACGGATTTTGCGCTGGACCAACAACTTTGCCATAACAATTTCCCCTTTTCCAAGTTGGCGGGCAGAAAGGTGAACACGCTCATATTTCCTAATTTAGATGCGGCCAACATCACCTACAAACTTTTGAAGAGCCTCAACAAGGCAGACTCCATAGGTCCTATCATGATCGGGTTGAAGAGGTCTGTGCATATTCTACAACTGGGTGCCAGTGTGGACGAAATGGTGAATATGGCCGCAGTGGCGGTCATTGATGCGCAGGAAAGGGAAAAACGTAAGATGGCCAAAATAACCAATAGTTAGAACCTACAGAAGAAAAACAGTATGATCCATCACCTAAATGGTAAGTTAGTGGAAAAGAACCCTACCCATATCATAGTGGAATGCGGTGGGGTAGGGTATTTTGTGAACATATCCCTCAATACATTTTCAAAACTTAGCAATGAGGAACACATTAAGGTATTTACTTACCTACAGGTAAAAGAGGATGCACATACCCTGTTCGGATTTGCCGAACGATCGGAGCGGGAAATATTTAAGCTATTGCTCTCCGTATCGGGCATTGGCTCCAGTACGGCGAGGACCATGCTCTCATCCCTTTCCCCAATCCAAGTACGCGATGCCATTGCCCATGGTGACGTGACCACAATACAAGGGGTCAAGGGCATCGGCGCCAAGACGGCCCAACGGGTCATATTGGATCTGCGGGACAAGGTTTTGCAGGTCCAGGAAATGGATGAACTTTCCCCAGTTTCAAACAATACAAATAAAGAAGAAGCGTTATCTGCATTAGAGGTTCTTGGATTTGCCAGGAGACAGGCCGAAAAGGTTGTGGACAGGGCCATTTCGCAGGACGCCTCCTTAAGCGTGGAGAACATTATCAAACTTGCGCTGAAAAATTTGTAAGCAATTTGAAACTAGGGGCAAAATTTAATCTTAAAATACTTTTTAAGACTACTTTTCTATTCATTCTCTTTGGCGCCGCAACGCAATCCTTGCGGGCGCAGGAAGAGGGTGAACAGGAAGTGGATTCCGTACAGACCGGCTTTGATTTAGGGCGTATTGTATTGGAAAACCCAGAGAGCATTGTCTCAAAATACACGTATGACCCCCAGTTGGACCGGTACATCTACAATGAAACGGTGGGCAATTTCAACATAGGCTACCCCATAATCCTTACTCCCGATGAGTATTATGAGCTCATAAGGAAAGAGGGCATAAAATCCTATTTCAAAGAAAAATCCGATGCCTATTCTGGCAAGAAGGAAGGCAGTGAGGCCGCACGCAGAAACTTACTGCCCAATTTTTATGTCAATAACAGTTTTTTTGAATCGGTCTTTGGAGGCAATACCATAGAAGTGATACCCCAAGGATCCGTTGCCATGGATTTGGGCGTTATATGGCAAAAAAACGACAATCCCGCACTTTCCCCTAGGAACAGGACCAACCTATCCTTTGATTTTGATCAGCGCATTAGTCTCAGTATGTTGGGCAAGATCGGTGAACGCCTACAAGTCACGGCCAACTATGATACAGAGGCTACCTTTGATTTTCAGAACATTGTAAAGTTGGATTATACCCCTACGGAAGATGATATCATACGCAAGATAGAGGTGGGTAACGTGAACATGCCGCTCAACAGTTCTTTGATCCAAGGAGCGCAGAGCCTTTTTGGGATAAAGACGCAGCTGCAGTTTGGTAAGACCACCGTAACGGCCGTATTCTCCGAACAGCGTTCGCAGAACAACACGGTTGTGGCACAGGGGGGAGGCACCTTGAACGAATTCAACATTACCGCTTTGGACTATGACGAGGACAAGCACTTTTTCTTGGCACAATATTTCAGGGACCAATACGATGAGGCGCTCTCAGAATACCCTTTCATAAAAAGCCAGGTGCAGATCACGCGGTTGGAGGTCTGGGTGACCAACAGAAACCAACAGACCCTCAATGTGCGTAATGTGGTGGCCCTTCAGGATTTGGGGGAGCCCAATCCGGAAAAAACGCGTATTGGTATAAATAACGGTGATGGGGCCGGCTTTTACAACAACCCATCAGATGTGAGGCCCAGAAACAATGCCAATGACCTTGATCCCAGATTGATTGGTGCAGGTGGGGCACTCTTGGAGGGGGTGCGTGATATTGCCACGGTGGAGAACGGTTTCAATCCGGCCAGTTTTGCCAATGGGTATAGCCCCAATCAAGGGTTTGACTACGCCATTTTGGAAAATGCGAGAAAATTGGAACTGGGCAGGGACTATGACTTCAATTCACAATTGGGCTATATATCGCTTAACCAGCGGCTCAGCAATGATGAGGTCCTTGCCGTGGCCTACCAATATACGTTTCAAGGAGAAGTGTTTCAGGTGGGCGAATTCGCCAATGGGGGCTTGGAGGCCACCACCATCTCTGCAGGGGTTAACCCCATCATAGAAAACAATACCTTGGTTTTGAAATTGTTGAAGAGCAACATAACCAACGTTACCGATCCCATTTGGGACCTCATGATGAAGAATATCTACGCCACGGGGGCGTTTCGCTTAAGTGAGGACGACTTTAAAATGAACATCCTGTATTCCGATCCCACCCCAAGGAACTATATTACCCCGGTAGATGAAGGGCCTGGATCCGGATGGCCGGAAGGACTCCAGGAACGCATACTTTTGGATGTCTTCAATCTAGATCGCTTGAACATTTATAACGATGTACAGCCCGGAGGGGACGGTTTTTTTGATTTTGTACCGGGCCAAACCATAGACATACAGGGAGGGCGCATCATTTTTACTAAGGTGGAACCCTTTGGGCGCTATCTTTTTGAAACCCTATCCAACGGTAATGACGACCAATATGATAACCCGGAGGCCTATAATCCAAACCAGGAATTTTACGTCTTCAGGGATATGTACGAGCTTACCAAGGCCGCTGCCCTACAAGACCCAGAAAAGAACAAGTTCATTTTAAAGGGCAGGTATAAGTCAGAGGGGAGCAATGGTATACCCATTGGCGCTTTCAACGTACCGCGGGGTTCCGTACGGGTCACGGCTGGGGGCAGGCAGTTGCAAGAGGGCATCGATTACACGGTCAACTACCAAGCAGGTACCGTACAACTCTTGGATCCCAGTTTGGAGGCCTCCAACGTGCCCATCAATATCTCCGTAGAGAACAATGCGGTCTTCGGCCAACAGACACGGCGCTTTACCGGGGTCAATGTGGAGCATCAGTTCAATGAGAATTTTGTATTGGGCGGTACCCTGTTGAACTTGAATGAAAGACCGCTCACCCAAAAGGCCAATTTTGGCGTGGAACCTGTGAACAACACCATTTTTGGACTCAATGGAAATTTTTCCACAGAGGTGCCTTTCCTCACCCGTTTGGTGAACAAGCTCCCCAATATAGATACGGATGTCCCGTCTAACCTTTCCGTAAGGGGAGAGGTGGCATGGTTAAGTCCCAACTCGCCAAAGAACGCGGATTTCCGGGGAGAGACCACCACCTATTTGGATGATTTTGAAGGAGCACAGGCACTGATAGACATACGGGCCTCCTTGGGCTGGACCCTGGCCAGTACGCCATTGGAATTTGCGCAGGGCAATCAGCTGGCCGGCAGCTCACCAGAAGATCCGGACAATCTTTTGAACGGATTTGGCCGCGCCAAAATGGCGTGGTACACCATAGACCCTATTTTTTATACCAACCAGCGGCCCGCTACCATCAGTGATAATGACATCTCCACCAACCCCACAAGAAGGGTTTTTATAGATGAGGTCTTTCCACAAGTGGATATTGCTCAAGGGCAGACCACCGTGCAAGGCACTTTGGATATAGTGTACTACCCCAACCGCAAAGGCCCCTACAACAACAATCCCAATTTTGAGGCCCAGCCCCCAACGGAAAAATGGGCCGGTATCATGCGTTCCTTGAGCAGCACCAACTTTGAGCAGGCCAATGTGGAGTTTGTACAGTTCTGGGTCTTGGACCCTTATGTGGATGGGGAGGCAACATCGCCAGGGGAATTGGTTTTGAACTTGGGGAATATATCTGAGGATATTCTTAAAGATGGCAGAAAGCAGTATGAAAACGGTCTGCCCGGAGTGGATAGTAATGAATTTGTGGCCCCCACCTCTTGGGGAGAGGTGCCCGCTACCCAGTCCCTCGTGTACGCCTTTGACGCCAGTGAGGCCAATAGGGGTCTTCAAGATCTTGGTCTTGATGGTTTGGACGATCAACGAGAGGGCACGGTGTATAGCAATAATCCGCCAGAAGACCCTGCGCTGGACAATTACCAGTATTACCTGAACCGTGAAGGCGGCATTTTGGAGCGCTATTTGGATTTCAACAACCCAGAGGGTAACTCGCCCGTTCAGGTGACCAACACCAACAGGGGTTCCACCACGCTACCGGATGTGGAGGATATTGATCGTGACCTTACCATGAACACGGTCAACAGTTATTATGAATATCGGATTCCCATTAGGCCCAATACCACTATTGATGACCTGTATGTTACCGATATTAAAGAAGGGGTGACCCCAGAATTGCCCAATGGTGATCGCTTGAACAGGCGCTGGATACAATATAAAATCCCATTGAGTGATTTTACGGATGCCGTTGGTGGTATTACGGATTTCAGGTCCATCAGTTTTATGCGGATGTACATGACCGGTTTCACATCGCCCACCGTGCTCAGGTTTGCCACGTTGGACCTTGTGCGGGGAGATTGGCGTACCTACACCAAAACCTTGCAGGACCGTGACATTGATGCGGACCCTTCAGATGACGGTACCGTACTGGAGGTCAATACCGTGAACATAGAGGAGAACAATAGTAGGATTCCCATACCTTACGTGCTGCCCCCGGGAGTATTGAGGGAACAGTTGAACAATAACAACACCATCATCAGGCAAAATGAACAGTCGCTCTCCCTTCTGGTGCGCAATTTGGAGCCAAGGGATGCACGTGGCGTTTTCAAGAACATCAACATCGACGTACGCCAGTATGAAAGCCTCAAAATGTTCATCCACGCGGAAAAGATCGTGGATGCCGATTATGCGGATAGCGCCACGCCACTCATTGGGTTTCTGCGCATAGGAACGGACTTTACCCAGAATTACTACCAAATAGAGATACCGCTGCAATTCACCCCTTTTGGCGCAACCACGGAAGCTGAGATTTGGCCAGAAGTGAATGAGCTCAATGTGGCCCTATCGGATTTGAACAAGGTAAAATCACTATGGATACAAGGACAGGATCTCAGTGAGGCCCGTTTTTTTGAAGTGGAGAATGGCGAGGTCTTTCCAGTGAATGAATTTGACCCTACCACTCCGGGTAGGTTGCGGATTGGCATTAAGGGCAATCCCTCCCTGGGCAGCATACGAAGCATGATGGTGGGGGTAAAGAACCAAGACCAGTTGCCCGCTAGGGGAGAGGTGTGGTTCAACGAACTTCGTTTGGCGGGCTTGGACAATAACGGGGGCTGGGCCGCCGTGGCCGCCGTGGATGCCAACATAGCGGATTTTGCCAATGTGAGCGCCACGGGCAGTAAAAGTACTTCTGGGTTTGGGACCATAGATCAAATGCCCAATGAAAGGGCACGGGAGGACGCCATTACCTATGATGTCGTCACCAATGTGAACGTGGGCCAACTGCTGCCCAGGAAATGGGGCATACAACTACCGTTCAATTACGGTATTTCTGAGCAGCTCATCACCCCAGAATTTGATCCGGTGTATGATGACCTTAAATTAAATGACCTGATCAATGCCGCACCAGACGCGGCGGCAGCGGATGAAATCCGGGAACAGGCGGAGGATTATACCAAACGCACCAGCATCAACCTCATAGGGGTACGCAAAGATCGTGGGGAGGAGGCCGATGCCAATTTCTATGATATTGAAAACTTTACGTTCAATTACTCGTACAACGAAACCGATCACCGTGATTTTGAGATTGCCCAATTGCGCGATCAAAGCGTAAATACCGGTTTTGTCTACAACCACGCCTTTGAACCCGTGGAAGTGGCACCCTTCCAAAAGAAGGACTCCTTGTTTACGGGGAGATACTGGCAATGGCTCAAGGATTTGAACTTCAATCTGCTCCCGGCCAGTGTATCGCTCAACAGTAATATCAACAGGCAGTTCAACGCCCAGCGTTTCAGGGATGTGCGCGAGGAAGGGGTGGAACGTCTGGAGCTGCCGGAACTGCAACAGCGCAACTATCTTTTCAATTGGCAATATGCCGTCAACTACAACCTCACCAAATCCCTGCGGTTGAACCTAACGGCCTCCAACAATAATATTGTAAGGAATTACTTCAATGAGGACGAGCCAGAGGATAGTAGGGATCGGATAGACCAGACCTTGGGCCTTTGGGACGGCTTTTTTGATATTGGGGAACCCAACAGACATTCCCAGCAGATGCAATTGAACTATGACCTGCCCTTCGCTAAGATTCCCGCGTTGGACTTTATGACCGCTCAATATACCTACACCAGTAATTTTGACTGGCAACGTGGCGGGGATGCCCTGAATGCCGTGGCCGGCGAAACGATCAATACGGTACAGAATGCCAATACCCATAACCTAACCGCGTCCATGACCTTGCAAAAGTTCTATGACCTAGTGGGCCTAAAGAAACGTGAGGGCGGTGCGGCCAGGACCAATAGAGGACCCATAAGGCCCAAGGCCGCCAATGGGGAGGAGGAAAAGGTGGAGAAAAAGACCAGCGACCTTTTTAATACCGTGGTGGATGTGGTGACCATGGTGAAACGGTTGAATGTCAACTACAATGAGAGCAACGGTACCGTTTTGCCAGGGTATACGCAATCCATAGGTTTCATGGGTACCGCAAGACCCACCTTGGGCTTTGTGTTCGGCAGCCAGTCAGACGTGCGTTTTGAGGCGGCGCGTAACGGGTGGCTCACCACGTTCCCAGAGTTCAACAGCCAGTTTGTGCGACGTACCAATAAACAATTGAACATTACCGCTACCGCCCAACCCACTAGGGACATTACCATTGACCTTGTGGCCGATCGGCAATATTCCAGCAGTGTGCAGGAGAATTATGACCTACAGGCCCTTTTGGAAAATAGGACCGGGCTCCAGAATGAGTTTGGTAGTTTCAGTATCTCCACCATGATGATCGGTACGGCCTTTGGCAAGAGTGATGAGTTTGATAGTGCCAATTTTGAACAGTTTAAGGAAAACAGGATCATCATTGCCAATAGGTTGGAGGCCGATCGCGGCAACCAATCTGGCGGAGTGAACGACGAAGGGTTTCCTTCCCGATATGGCAAAACACAACAAGAGGTGCTTCTACCCGCCTTTTTCGCGGCCTATACCGGTCAAGATGCGGAACGGGTGAACTTGGATATCTTCAGGCAGATTCCCATTCCCAACTGGAACATAAAGTACACCGGCCTTATGAAGAACAAATGGTTCAAAAAGAAATTCAGGCGCTTTTCACTGCAACACGGCTATCGCGCGGCATACAGTATCAATTCCTTCCAGACCAATTTGGAAAAACAGAATGGGTCTTTTGATGAAGACGGTAATTTGTTGCCAGACCTCATTCTGAACAATGTGGTCCTTACCGATCAGTTCAATCCTTTAATGCGGTTGGATTTTGAAATGCAGAACTCCGTCAGTGTCCTGGCCGAGGTACGTACCGATCGTGCCCTATCCTTGAGCTTTGACAATAATTTGATGACAGAGGTCAACGGCAAGGAATACACCGTTGGTTTGGGGTATAGGATCAAGGACGTACAATTTGTGACCAATATTGGGGGCAATAAGACGCGGTTAAAGGGCGATTTGAACCTAAAGGCAGATGTGACCTTACGGGACAACATCACCATCATCCGAAACTTGGACATAGACAACAACCAAATTACCTCAGGGCAGAACCTACTATCAGTGAAGTTTACGGCAGACTATGCGCTGAGCAAACAGTTGAACGCCCTGTTCTTTTATGATCATTCCTTCTCCCAGTTTGCGGTCTCCACTGCCTTTCCGCAGACCACCATTAATGCGGGCTTTACATTGCGTTACAACTTTGGTAATTAATAGCTTTCCAAGTCACTCGCCTAACTTGGGCGCATAAACGTCCTGTACGGCTCCTTGTGATTCCATTTTGTTTTTTTGAAAATAGCTTTGGAATGGATTACATTTGCCACAATACTAAAAAGAGGAACATGAACATACCATCAGAATTAAAATACACAAAAGACCACGAATGGGTAAGGATAGAGGGTGATATTGCCACTGTGGGCATCACGGATTTTGCCCAAGGGGAATTGGGCGATATCGTCTATGTGGAGGTAGAAACGGTAGATGAGACGTTGGACCAAGAGGAGGTCTTTGGTACGGTTGAAGCGGTAAAGACCGTTTCCGACCTGTTCCTGCCCCTTTCCGGGGAAATCGTGGAATTCAACGATAGTTTGGAGGACGAGCCGGAAAAGGTGAATTCCGACCCCTATGGCGAAGGATGGATGGTGAAGATCAAGTTCAATGATGAGGGCGAATTGGAATCCCTGCTGTCCGCAGCGGATTACAAAGACCTTATTGGTGGCTAAGGTTAAAATCAACACTTTTTTATGGGCAGGTTGGTTGCTTTTGGTCACTTATGCCAGCTTGGCCACCTTTCCAGAACGTAGTGGTCATTTTATACATGTGCCCCATTTGGACAAATGGGTGCATTTTCTTTTTTATGGTGTCATGGCCTTTCTCGGGGCAAAGGCCATAAAAGAGTTATGGGGCCAAAAAGTGCGTATTGTTCAGGCTATATTCTTCTCTTTTGGCTTCGCTGTGGTGTATGGTATAATTATTGAGGGATTACAGTATGGGTTTACAGAAAACAGACAAGGTGATATTTTGGATATCTTGGCCAATACCCTTGGGGCCCTGGCGGGAATTTACCTAGTGTACCGGCGCTATTCCGGCACGTGGCCGTTAAAATGAAAATTTTAATTGTATTTTAAAGAATTTATTAATTAAATTAGCAAACATTAAAAACTAAAGATATGGAACCTAAAAAGAACCCGAAGGCGGACCTGAGTAGAAATAGCAGTTTGTATTTCGTACTGGGCCTGTTTGTGGTAATGGCCATTGTTTATGGTGCCTTCGAATGGAAAACCTATGATGAGTCCAACAATTATGATATCTCCATGAATGTGGATGATTTATTGGATGAAGAAGTTCCTATGACCGAACAGATAAAGACCCCACCACCCCCACCACCCCCGGCCGCACCGGAAATCATTGAGGTGGTTGAAGATGAAGAGGAAGTGGAGGAAACCGTTATAGAGTCTACAGAAACCAGCCAAGAGGAGGAGATCGTTGAGGTAGAGGATGTGATCGTTGATGAAGTGGAAGAGGACGTGGATGTTCCTTTCGCCGTTATTGAGGATGTGCCTATCTTTCCCGGTTGTGAGAATGAAAAGGACAAAAGGGCTTGTTTCAATTCCATGATTCAGAAGCATATTAGCAAGAACTTCCGTTATCCAGAAATTGCACAGGAAATGGGTATTCAGGGAAGGGTGAGCGTTATGTTCGTCATCCAAAAAGATGGAAGCATTGGCAATGTGAGAATGCGTGGCCCAGATAAAAACCTTGAAAAGGAAGCTGCCAGGATCATAGGTAAATTGCCTAAGATGACGCCTGGTAAGCAGCGTGGAAGAGCGGTGAGGGTTCCGTTCAGTATTCCAATTACCTTTAGATTGCAGTAAAAAGGCTATAATCGATCTAGAATATGAGCCTGGGCGTATGCCCGGGCTTTTTTTATGGGTTACCCTTATTCTTTCCTCTCTGGAAAGGGCTCGTTTTATGCATGTGGCTAAGCGGTATCAATTCCTAGGGAAAAGCTAAATCTCCTCAGAAATACAGGTATGGTGTTGCAGGTGAAAGCCTTGCGGTTTATCTTTGCAGTCCTATTTTAAAAGAGAAATGAAGACCGCCGTGGAAATAGCAGAAACGAGTACAACAGCTTCCGTTTTTGCTGATTTTAAGGAGCTTACCAAGGTAAGATTGGCTGTGAGCGTCGTTTTTTCGGCCATTGCAGGCTATCTTCTTGGCGCACCTGTGGTACAGGTATGGCCTATTCTACTATTGGCCTTTGGCGGTTATTGCATGGTTGGGGCAAGCAATGCTTTTAATCAGGTCATAGAAAGGGATTTGGATGCGTTGATGAAAAGAACGCGCAACAGGCCCATACCGGCTGGTAGAATGTCCGTGTCCACCGCTATGGTCACGGCCATTGTCCTTACCCTTTTGGGCATCGTGTCGTTGTACATCCTAAATCCCAAGACGGCCATGTTCGGGGCCATTTCCATCTTTTTGTACACCAGTGTCTATACCCCGTTAAAGACAGTGACCCCCTTGAGTGTCTTTGTGGGAGCCCTGCCGGGAGCCATTCCCTTTATGTTGGGCTGGGTGGCGGCCACCAATGAATTCGGTATAGAGCCGGGTACTCTTTTCATGATTCAGTTCTTTTGGCAGTTTCCCCATTTCTGGGCCTTGGGATGGATGTTGGATGATGACTACAGAAAAGGGGGCTTTAAAATGCTGCCTACGGGTAAAAAGGACACAGGCACTCTATTACAGATCATTATGTACACCATTTGGATGATCGTTATTTCCATCATTCCGGTTTTTGGTATTACGGGTAGGTTACAGCTCTCGGTTCCCGCCGCCGTGATCATTTTCATAATGGGAATGGTCATGCTGCTCTTCGCATTTGCATTGTACGGAAAAAGGGACAATCCCACGGCCCGTAAATTGATGCTGGCCAGTGTAAGCTATATTACCCTTATGCAGATTGTATATGTAATTGATAAATTTTTATAATGGATTTGACTCAAGGTAGTGCAGCGGAAAAGAATGCCAGGGCAAAGAAAATGATGCTCTGGTTTGGCATTGTAAGTCTTATCATGGGTTTTGCGGGTTGGACCAGTGCGTACATAGTGAGCAGTTCCAGGGAGGATTGGGTGTCTGAGCTCAATTTGCCGTCTTCCTTCTACGTAAGTACGTTGATCATTGTGGTCAGTAGCATTACCTATTTCCTTGCTAAGAAGGCCATTAGGGAAAATAAGGTGGGACTATGCTCCAAATGGTTGGGGGTTACCCTGGTGTTGGGCCTTGCCTTCATCCTGTTCCAGTTTCGTGGTTTTTCGCAAATGGTGGCAGATGGGTATTATTTTACAGGGCCTACCAGCAATATTAAACTGTCTTATGTGTTCTTGATTGCCATGGTGCACATTGTGCATGTGGCGGCCGGACTTATTTCCTTGCTGGTGGTCATTTACAACCATGCAAAGGGAAAATATGGGCCTGGAAATTATTTGGGTCTCTCCCTTGGGGAAACCTTTTGGCACTTTTTGGATTTTTTGTGGCTTTACCTCATCGTGTTCATGACCGTGGTAAAATAAGTGGGGCATTGAAAAATTAATTTGTTTTGGCCCTGTTTGCACTTTTATATAGTGCAAAAAAATGTAAATTTGCTAAAGTTTTATTAAAACGATATATCAGTATATGGATTCTACGGTAACAACAACGGAAGGAAATGTATGGGGAGGCGGTAACAGGCCTTTAGGGGCTAGCTACGGTAAGCTCATGATGTGGTTTTTCCTCGTTTCGGATGCATTGACCTTTTCGGGTTTTTTGGCCGCTTACGGCTTTTCCAGGTTCAAGTTCATTGAAACTTGGCCCATTGCCGATGAGGTCTTCACCCACGTGCCTTTCTTTCATGGTACCTATCCCATGATCTACGTGGCCTTTATGACCTTTATTTTGATCATGTCTTCCGTGACCATGGTGTTGGCGGTGGATGCTGGGCATAAAATGAAAAAGAACGCCGTTGTTTGGTACATGTTCGCCACCATCATCGGGGGCGCAATCTTTGTGGGCTCACAGGCCTGGGAATGGGCCACTTTTATAAAGGGCGATTTTGGAGCGATTGAGACCAAAGGCGGGCGCATTCTTCAGTTCGTTAAAGCGGATTCTGGGGAAAGGGCGGCCCTTGCGGACTTTGCGGTCACCATACCGGACGAACGCGTTGAGCATGAAAAAAGAAATGGGGTATGGTATTACGAGGAAAAAGCATTGCCTACCTACTCCTTAAACGAGGTGATAGCGGGTTTTAAGGCCAATCCCAACATCGTAGTGCGCACGGAAGTCATCAACGAAGCGGGCGAGAAAACCGTGCTCTCTAGGGAAGAGTCCTTGCGCAAACTACAAAAAGATGCGGTACAGGTCGTGGAAGGGGCCAATCTCATCCAAAATGAATATGGTAGCCGCCTTTTTGCGGACTTCTTCTTCTTTATTACCGGGTTTCACGGGTTCCACGTATTTTCTGGAGTGGTCATCAATATCATCATCTTTTTCAACGTGGTCTTGGGCACTTATGAGCGCAGGGGCCATTATGAAATGGTGGAAAAAGTAGGGCTCTATTGGCACTTTGTGGATTTGGTTTGGGTATTCGTTTTTACCTTTTTCTACCTGGTGTAACCTTCAATTTAAAAAGAAATAAGAACAGCATAAGACATTCAGCGTTATGGCACACGAACATAAACTAGAGATTTTCAGGGGACTTTTGAAGTTCAAATCCAATACCCAAAAGATTTGGGGGGTGCTTGCTTTCCTAACACTTGTAACCGCTGTAGAGGTGGTATTGGGTATTATTAAGCCAGAAAGCCTTACAGATAATTATTTCTTGGGCATGAAATTGCTGAACTGGATCTTTATCATCCTTACCTTGGTGAAGGCCTATTACATTGCATGGGATTTCATGCACCTGCGCGATGAGAAAAACGCCCTGCGAAGGGCCATTGTCTGGACCCCCATATTTTTGGTCATCTATTTGGTGTTCATACTATTGGTGGAAGCGGATTATATCTACAACATTTACAAAGATGGTTTTGTTACCTGGAATTTCTAGGGAAGAAATTAACACAATGAAAAGACGGTTTAAAGACCGTCTTTTTTATTTTTGTACAACAAGAAAATGAGGTAAACGCCTTGTATAAAACAAAGTTGGATTGACAAAGTAAGGCGTGTTGGTGCTATGAAAAAGACGGTTGTATTGTTGGTTTTATTTGTGCTGCCCATTGTGGCCTACCTTTTCTTTGCTTCTGGTGTAAACAATTTTGGTAGGTTGCCCGTGCTCACTGAAGGCGTCATAGAGTTACCGGCTTCAACAAATGATACAAGGTTTCAGGGTCGCATCACGGTATTGGGGTTTCTTGGGGCCAATACGGAGGGCAGAAAGGGCAATGCCTTTAACCTCAACCAGAAAATCTACAAGCGTTTTTATGAATTCAATGATTTTCAATTTGTAATGCTCGTACCCAAAGGTGCCGAGGAGGATGCGGAAGGACTGAAAAAGGAACTTTCCAATTTGGCGGATACCCAAAAATGGCTGTTTGTGTACCAAGACCCCGAAACCATTACCGCTCTTTTCAATAGTTTGGGGACCGACCTTAAATTAGAGGCGGATTATGGCTCTCCCTACGTTTTTATTGTGGATAAGGACCGGAACCTCAGGGGAAGGAAGTTGGATGAAGAAGGAGGGACCAAATTTGGATTCAATAGTACCTCCGTGGCAGACCTGAACAATAAAATGGAAGATGACATAAAAATCATCTTGGCGGAATACCGGCTGGCCTTGAAAAAGAACAATGCAAATAGGGCGAAGTAGTGAACAAAAAATATACTTACATCTGGGTTTCCTTGATCGTGCTCATCTTTGGGATCATAGTGGTGCCACGCATTGTTGACCGGCTAAAATCGGGTACGGT
>CAKZLG010000180.1 GCA_937125035.1 uncultured Maribacter sp.
GGTTTCTAACTCTGCCACCCCGACCAACAAAAGCCAGACAATTCTGTCTGGCTTTTTTATTTCCCGGCGTTAAAAGCTTGCTTTGGTAAGCAAGGGAAAAAAAAGACAGAACTCCGAAGGTTTGCTGGCTTATGTTGAGCAACATTCCCCCTACATGTTCAGCGAAGCTAATCCTGCCACCCTGACTGAGACTATAAAAATTCACCAAAAACACTCTAAGATTAGGTGTCAGGGAGACCTATTCGGTTACCTGTTTTACATTATAGTTTGCCCAACCCCTGTATTTATTGAAATTTATATTTTTGGTTCTCAAGGGAATAAGGTTCGATTGAAACAATATATACTTTCACCAAGCACATTTTGGCAATCATAGTAAGGCGAGGAATTCTAGTGTTACGTAAACACTCCAAAAAAGTACGCTATAGTGTAGTAAGGGTTCCGTAAAATGGCCATTGGATGCATCAGGTTACACTCTCAATAACCTGAACACTTAACCAAACGCGCTTCTCTTGGACCAACCGTTCAACAGCCATGGACCCCTTTTTGAATATCTCCAAATGCAGATAAATTGCGGCAATACCCCGAGGTAGATCAATTTAGTATGCTGATGATCGGGCCATCTTACAATCATTAGGACTACAAAAACGGTGTTTTGGTGCAAGCCATCTGGCGCCCAACGCGTTACTTTGTTTTTTCGTAAAATTTGTAGAACATCAAAGAGTATTATTTCGTCTTATTGGCACTTGCCTTGGCCAGCACTTCCATGGCCTATATCCCTATTTTGGCAGAGCGCCTTAAAATAGCCTATACCTTGCCCATTTTTTTGGTTGGGGTTGTTTTTTATTATTTGGGGGTTCCCATACCATGGCAAGCCGCTATGTGGGAACACGGAACAGTGGTGGTCGTTACTGAGGTCATTGTCATTATAAGTTTAATGGGTGCAGGATTGAAAATAGGTTTGCGCTATAGTTTCGGCCATTGGCGGAATCCGCTACGCCTAATTCATACCTCCATGCCGTTATACATGTTGGTCATATTTGGAATAGCTCTTTTCATATTGCAGATAGATGTGGCATCTTCCATATTGCTTGCCGCGGTCTGCGCACCAACTGATCCCGTACTGGCGTCCGACCTGGAATTGGATGAGGATGAACTGGAGACGAATAAGAATACCGGTATGCGGTATTTGCTCACCGCGGAAGCTGGTATCAACGATGGCTTGGCCTTTCCCTTCGTTTTTTTGGCCATACTTTGGTCTAAGACCATGGGTCACGAATCTGTTGACCTCATCCATTGGCTCACTTTTCATATGGGCTATAAAATAATAGTGGGTGTACTAATTGGTGGGGTTCTGGGCTATCTTTACAGTCTATCCATTAAAAAGGCGACCCATCCCCAAATGACGAAGGTACTGAGCGGGTTTGTGGGTGTGGCCTTGGCCTTTCTTGCATTTGCCTTAGCAGAAATGGCCCATGGATATGGCTTCTTGGCTACCTTTTTTGCAGGTCTTTTTGCGCAGTACCACAAACATACCAAGGGAACCTCGCATGTAAAAGATGAAATATTTGTTTTCAATAAGGAGTTGGAAAAGTTTCTGATAGTACTCTGGACCGCCGTGTTCGGGGGGTTCTTGGTCTCTGGGATTCTCCAAATGGCGACGCTTTTACATTGGGGCGTGGCCCTTTTTCTAATAATGGTCTTAAGACCTGTCACTGGCAGAATTGGCCTCACGGGAACCAATTTTACGGAAAAAAAGAAATGGGCCATTGGTTTCTTTGGTATTAAAGGAGTAGGCTCCTTTTTCTATTTGGCCTATGCCTTGAAAAACGGCAATTTCACGGATGAGGGCCAACTTTATGTTATGGTCACCCTACTGGTAGCATTGAGTATTGTGGTGCACGGAGCGTCTGGCCCCAGGGTAGTGGCTTATTTTAAAAGAAACAATCCGGGGTAATGGGCACGACATTCACCGAGGCTACCTTAAAGGGGCAAAACATCAAGGAAATAGACGACTCCGCACTCACCCTTACGAGGAGAAAATCTGGCAGGGGCCATGCCTATTATACAGGGGATGGTACAAAAATTTCGGATAGGAAGGTGTTGAAAAGAGTGAAGAGTCTCGTCATTCCCCCAATGTGGACGGACGTTCATATCTGTAAGTTTGAAGACGGCCACATACAGGCCACGGGCAGGGACCTCAAAGGGCGTAAACAATACATTTACCATGTACGTTATGAAAAATATAGGCAAGCTGAAAAATTCAAGAAATTATTCAATTTTGTAACCAAGCTGCCTAAGTTCAGAAAACGTGCAAAAGAAGACCTGTCCAGATCGGGTTGGCCCAAAGTAAAGCTCTTGGCGCTCATTACCATGCTCTTGGATGAGTACGGCATCCGTATAGGGAATAAGGTGTATAAGGATAGGAATGCAACTTATGGCCTTACAACACTGCGTCGTAAACACCTGAATGTAGATAGTAATAACGTAGTCTTCAGCTTTAAAGGTAAGAGTGGGCAAACAAGGGAAGTCTTTATAGATGATGCCGAACTGGTACCTTTCATAAAACAGGCCGCCGAGCTGCCCGGATATGAGATTTTTCGCTTTCGCGATGAGGGCAGAAAATTCAGAGCCATAGATAGTGAGGACGTTAATGGCTATATCATGAAAGTAATAGGGAAGGATTACTCAAGCAAATATTTCAGGACGTGGACCGCTAACCGGCTGGCCATGGATTATTATCCGTTGGCTCTGGAAATCAAAGAAGCTGGTTCTAAAAAGAAGTTTGGCACTATCCTGTTCAACATGGTAGCCAATGCTTTGGGCAACACGCCCAAAATATGCAAGGAATACTATGTGCATCCCGCCATTTTGGCTAAGGTGAACTCAGAGAAGGTGCCATTTCCCAACCCGTTCCAAGATCACGGTGGTATGGGCCTTTCAGCAAGTGAACAATTGGCAAAACATCTCATTGCCCAGAGCTATTAATACGGCTTACCGGTGCATGGAACCTAATATGGCCGCCATGCAAGGTGTCTTTACGGAGGGTGTTAAAGTAGGGCCGCTGCTTGCAGTCTCTTTTCCAAGCGCGACTGATTTTCCCAGAATCGGTCTTTTATCCTTTGCATAATGGCCTTAAAATCAGGATGGTCTTTTAGCGGTTGAATTAGAGGTTCATCTTCAATCAATAAAAACCAATACAAGTAATTCTCTGTTTCGGAAAATATTCTGAGCTGTTCAATAGCCTCATTAATATTCCCTTCATAAGCGTATTTCCAAACTAGATTCACGCTTTTATAAATGGATTGATCCCTTTCGCAGTATTCAGCATAATCCTTGAATAGTTTCTCAGCTTCCGCGTCCAAACCCATCTTTTTGTATACCGAGGCAATTTTGACGTTTTCCTGCACATAAATATCCAAGCCGTTCGCTTCCCTGGCTTCCACGAATTTTTTGAAATAGGAATAGGCGCTGTCATAATTTTCCTCAATGTAATATAACTTTCCTATGTCCTGCAGAATATCAAGCCTGGTGGTGTCCTTCTTCCACTCGGTTAACATCAAATTTCTAGTTCGCTCAACATTCCCGTCCTTAGCGAATAGGATGAATGCTTTTAAATGGGGCGCAAAATAATTCT
>CAKZLG010000181.1 GCA_937125035.1 uncultured Maribacter sp.
ATCTGCTTTTTTACATTTTCCTCGGACATTAGAAAATAGACCGTGCCTACGCGACTACTGTCCTGTACCACGAGGTCAATGGCCGTTTCTTCCGGACCCGTGCCCCGCATTTGGGCCACTTCGGCCAAGGTCTTGCCGGTTAGGTAGCGTAGGCTATCGTTTCTAAATCCGTTTAAAATCAACTTATCAGCACTTCCGGCCGCAAAATAAAGGTTTTCCCAACCGTTGCCCTTGGCTTTCATTTCTTCGATTACTTTTTTTCGAATGGCCGGGTCTTGTAAGCGTGCTGCCCATTTTCCATATCCGCCTTCTTGCACCCATGGGGGCATCGAGGCATCCAAACCGGTGGCCCCGGCCGTGTAGGTATACATGTCCGTCGTAATGTGCAATCCCGCGGCACGGGCGGAATCAATCTTTGCCAACGCCGCTTCCCATTTGCCCCAATTGTCCTTGCCCCCTGCTTTTAAATGGTAAATTTCTGCGGGAATATGGGCTTCTTTTGCAATTCGCAGTAATTCATCAATGGCTTCCAGCCAATAATCACCCTCACTCCGCATATGACTTATGTACATTCCCCCATAGGCCGAGGCTACCTCACACAGGGCAATCAGTTCTTCAGTAGCTGCATAAAAGGCAGGAGCATATATCAGTGATGAGCCTATGCCCATGGCCCCTTCCTCCATGGCGGTTTTGGCTAAGGCCTTCATGTTTTCCAATTCAGCTGGCGTGGGCGGCCTATTGGCTTCCCCCATTTCATAGATCCGCAGGGTGGTGGCGCCAACAAAAGACGCTACGTTGGGGCTTATGCCCTTGCGTTCCAAGTAGTCCAAATATTCCCCTAGGGTGGTCCATTCAATGGTATATTTTATGTCTTTTTGGATGGATTGTTCCTCTGCCCGCATGGTCTCGTTCAAAGGGCCCATGGACCATCCCTCTCCCATGACCTCCAAGGTGACGCCCTGCCGGATGTCACTTTCTGAACGGCCATCTTCTATGAGCGATTCCGTGGCCCAACTCAGCATATTGATGAACCCAGGCGCTATGGTGAGTCCGGTGGCATCTATTTCTTGAAGACCCTTCGCGTTTGTGAGCGTACCCACGGCCGCAATGCGATCGGCATTGATACCCACGTCTCCAAAGTACATAGGTTGACCGGAACCATCTGCAATATGCCCATTTTTGATGAGGATGTCATAGGTCTGTTGTTCGGAGCATCCCAGCAGTAGCAGTAAGGCCATGCTGGCAACCAATAATCTTGAAGGAGTCATAGGGTAGGAATTTAGTTTCCAGTAAAGTACATACAATTTTGGAAACGGGCACTATGGCCCGGAAATACGTAAAAACCATCAGTTTATGGATGTTTTCTTTGGGTCCACAATCATTTGAGCTCATGTTGCCGTAGGCTTGGAGCAGGTACAAAAGCCATCCTCATGCCTTAGGAGAAGTTGTAGTTCATGACAAAAGAGGAAGACCCCTTCAATGAGGGCCAAAGCAGACCCAAGTGGCCCATATTGAGGATATCGTCTGTATGCTGGGGGAGCACAAGCCCATTCCAGGACCTAGTACTGTAAAACCCTGTTTTCACAGAGGCCTAACCTTAGTTGTTGGCCATGATTTTCTTAACAAAATGCACTGCTGAAAAACAAAAAAGGTCCAAAGGAGCTTTTTACAAAATATTTTTTTGGGTGCGTCCGCCACACGAGGGTTCCTCATTTGGCGGGTTACGGCATCCACAATACCCTGTCCGATTTTCCTTTGGACCTTTTTATAGGTTCTATGTTCCTTTCCTTACTCTTGGGGCTGGATTAAAAATGGAGTAGCGCCATCTGTGACGATCACCTTGCTATTGGGCGATTGTGAAAGTTCCCTAAAGGCCTCAATACTTTTTATTTGAATGATCTCCGGCGTAAGGCCCGTGGCCAAGATGAGTTGTGCATCACGTTCCGCCTCGGCTTGGATCACCTGCCTTTGGGCCTCCAATTTTGCCTGCTGCAGAACAAACTCCATGCGCATGGCATCCTGTTCTGCCTGAAGTTTTTGTTCAATGGAACTGGCTAGGCCATTGGGAAGCCGAATGCGCTTCATGAGTACACCGATGAGCTCAATACCATCGGCCTGCTTCTCTAGGTTTTCCTCCATCTTTATTTTTATTTCCTCCTCTATTTGGGCCCTCATGCCAGAATGCATGTCCTTGGCAAAGAACTTGGCGCAGACATCAGAGGAGGCGGATCGGAAAACACTGGTGATAATGGATTCATAATCCTGACCTAGGTTTTCCAAAACAGAAGGAATCTTTGTTTTTTCCAAACGGTACAGAATGGAAATCTCTGAATCCACGCTCAACCCTTCCTTGCTGGGCAAACTTAAGATCAATTTTATATTGTTCGTCTGGGTGGACTCTTTCAATACCTTACTGACCAGTGGATTGTAGAGTACGGCGCCTTGCGTGATCACCTTGTCAGAAAATTTGCCCAAGGTCTGTTTTACACCGGCTTCCCCAGGCCGAATGACCGCACAACTGCTCAATAATAGGGAAAATAAGCTTAAGGATAGTATCTTTTTCATCTTTCAATTTTTTTTGCCCTTCCTGCGGGAACGGCCATACCTGGCACTCCCACCGGTGAAGGGCGGTTTAGGGTTTACTTATTTTATCGTAATGTATTAACAGGATTCGTGGGTGTGGGTATAGGGTGCTACCGCCCACGGACGGTTTTCTAAGGCATGTTTTTAAAATGCCCTTGCCAATGGCACTATTTTGGTTGCAGCACCCTGCAAGATTCTTTGAACTCATGGGCCCTAAGGCTTTCCATCGGCGAGCCCGCCGCGCCACTATTCCCATCAAGCGGTCTGACCGGGGATGTAGCACATTGTCTGTACACAAGTGTTTTGAACATCCTATTGTTGGGTGCGGATATGGTAGCGAACGTACTATTCATAGTATGCATGACAGAAGAGGAAATTTACCTTCATCAATTTTAAAGTTAATGACAAAAAGCATTAGTTATTATTTATATTTTTTATTACTTCCATAGAGAATATTTATGAAACAAAAAAAGCGGTTCAAATGGTGGGTTTCCCAGGAATTCTTGGTGGGAATAGTACATTGAGCCCATTGATATCACAAGGGGAGGGTAGAGGAGGTGCTCATTCTTGCCGTGTTCTGGCATCTGCTTGGAGCAAGATAAAGACCAAGCTGGTTATGAACCGAGCAGGGTAACGGATAACGGGCGCTCAATTATATGATCTCCGTTTTTTTCTACAAAATAGGCCTTGTTTCCATCATCCAACGAAAGGGTGTTATACACCTCTTCATCAACAAAGTGAATGGCACAAAGGTCGTCACAGGCGTATCCGCTGCTGAGCTTACCGGTAAGGATATTGTTATGGTACAAGGGCCTTCTGGAAGGTTCTGAGTTGTAATGGGGACAATGGCTTTTGTCAATAAAGGACATACCGTGGACTATACTTAGTTCCTTGGGCCTGGAATCCGTAGTGCCCCCATTGAACCAGCACAGCGATCCCGCACTGCCGCCTGCCATGACACAACCGCGGTCATAGGCCCCGCGCAGCAAAACATCTATGCCTTGGGCCTTCCAAATGGCCAACATATTCAGGGTATTTCCACCCCCCACGACAATGGCATCCATTTTGGAGATGATTTCGGCAAAGGTGTCCCGTTGTTCATAAGAATTGATCCAGACCTGCAACACATGGGGCCTTACCGCTAGGTCCTTACAAACTTCGTAAAAGGAAATGATGTAATCTTTGTCATCACCGCTGGCGGTGGGCAGAAAGCAGATGTTGGGAACATCCTTCCCGGTCATGCTTGCTATATGGTTGATGAATGGCTTCCTATGGCGACCACTGCCATATACCAACAATTGTCTGTTCATATATAAGGCTTAGGCCCTAAAGGTAGGAAATAGTTGAAAAAACAGAAGAACCCATTGTTCAGTACCGTTCCTTAATCCCTGTCTTTAGATCGAAACCTGGGCGTACTGTTTCGGTTACCGCTCTTTTTTCCGCGTGCGCCCGTATTCCTGTTGTTATTTCCAGTGCGCCGTGCGCCACCTTGGCCCCATTGCCCTTGCTTTGGTGGTTGTTTTGCTCTTGGTGCTTCCTCCTCATGATCATCCCCATCCACAAATTGATGTTCGGGCATTCTAGGCACTTCTTGTTTGATCAACTTTTCAATGTCCCTTAAATAGGGGCGCTCCTCCTTATCGCAAAAAGACAGGGCAATACCGCTGGCACTGGCACGGCCCGTTCTTCCTATGCGGTGCACATAAGTTTCAGAAACATTGGGCAGATCATAGTTGATCACCAAGGACAGTTCTTCCACATCAATGCCCCTAGCGGCAATGTCCGTGGCCACCAATACCTTGAGTTTACCGTCTTTAAAGTCGCCCAGGGCTTTTTGTCTGGCCGTTTGGGATTTATTGCCATGGATGGCGGCCGATTTGATATGGGCCCGGGCCAATTTTTTTACGATTTTGTTGGCCCCATGTTTCGTGCGGGAAAATACGAGGACGGAATCCTCGGGTCGCTCGTTCAAAAGGTGCACCAAGAGTTTGGGTTTGTTCCCCTTACTTACAAAATAGACCCCTTGTTCCACTTTTTCTGCCGTGGCCTGTTCCGGTTTTATGGTCACCCTTTCAAAATCGCCCAACATTTTGCGTGAAAGTTCCACGATATCCTTGGGCATGGTGGCCGAAAAGAAAAGGGATTGTCTTTTTGGGGGTAATTTGGCAATGATTTTCTTGATATCGTGTATAAAGCCCATATCCAACATTTGATCGGCCTCATCCAAGACCACATGCTCCAGATCGCGAAAAGAAACAAAGCCTTGGCTCATCAAGTCCAAGAGGCGCCCTGGTGTCGCAATCAAAATATCCACGCCACTCCTAAGGGCGTTTACCTGTGCCCCCTGCTTTACGCCTCCAAAAATAACGGCATTGCGCAGTCCGGTAAATTTACCATAGGCCGTAAGGCTTTCCCCAATCTGTAGAGCCAGCTCCCGTGTTGGAGTCACCACAAGGGCCTTTACCTTACGTTTGGATTGGCTCAACCGTATACCTTCATATAAATGGTGTAAAATGGGAATGCCAAATGCCGCTGTTTTGCCTGTTCCGGTCTGTGCCACCCCCAAAAGGTCCTTGCCTTTTAGTAAAATGGGAATGGATTGTGCTTGAATGGGAGTGGGTTGGGTATATCCTTCGGCCGCTAAAGCCCT
>CAKZLG010000182.1 GCA_937125035.1 uncultured Maribacter sp.
ATCGCTTTGGTATATTTGCATAGAACAGGACCTTGGCTTAGTAAGGGGGTCCATGGTAGTTATAGGATAATTGATATGGGATGGAGCTCGGCAAACAAAGGGCCCCAGTCTTAAAACCAAAAGAGAATATGAAAATAGAACAGATTTACACCGGTTGTTTGGCACAAGGGGCCTATTATATAGAAAGTGAAGGAGAGGTGGCCATTATCGATCCCCTACGGGAAGTGTCGCCCTATTTGGAAAGGGCCAAAAAGGACAGTGCCGTGATCAAGTATATTTTTGAGACCCATTTTCATGCCGATTTCGTGAGCGGCCACATCACCTTGTCCAAGCAAACTGGCGCGCCGATCATTTATGGCCCTTTGGCAGACCCGTCATTTGAGGCCCTAGTGGCTGCGGATGGGCAGGTTTTTGCACTGGGAAAGATCACCATCCATGTGCTTCATACTCCCGGTCATACCATGGAGAGCACCACCTATCTTTTAAAAGATGAACATGGCAAGGACCATGCTATTTTTTCTGGGGATACTTTGTTCTTGGGCGATGTGGGCAGGCCCGATCTTGCCCAAAAAGCGGCGGACATGACCCAAGAACAATTGGCCGCAACACTCTATGACAGTCTACGGAACAAGATCATGCCGTTGGCAGACGATGTTATTGTTTATCCGGCACATGGGGCCGGCTCCGCCTGTGGTAAGAATATGATGAAGGAAACCGTGGATACCTTGGGCAATCAGAAAAAGATGAACTATGCCCTACGCCCAGATATGACCAAGGAAGAGTTTGTAAAGGAGGTGACCGATGGACTGTTACCACCGCCCAAATATTTTCCATTGAACGTAAAGATGAACAAGGAAGGCTATGAGGACATAGATGTGGTGATCGATCGTGGGGCACAGGCCTTGGACCCTGAGGCTTTTGAACAGCTGGCCAACCAGACCGAAGCCCTTGTGCTAGACGTGCGCCACCAAAAAGACTACAGCCAGGCCCACGTGCCACGGTCCATCTTCATAGGCCTTCAAGGCGATTTTGCCCCTTGGGTGGGTGCTTTGATCGCAGATACCCAGCAGCCGCTCTTGTTGGTTGTGCCCGAAGGAAAGGAAGAAGAAGCCATCACCCGGCTCTCAAGGGTAGGTTTTGATGGTACCTTGGGATACTTGAAGGGCGGCATTACCGCTTGGCAGCAGGCCGGAAAACAAACGGACCATATAGAGGGCATAGATGCCGCCACATTGACTGCGCGCCTAGCAGATGAAAAGATGCCCGTGTTTGATGTTCGGAAGCCCGGGGAGTATCAATCAGAGCACATCCAGGGGGCTGAGCACACGCCCTTGGGAGATATCAATGGTTATTTGGGTCAATTTCCAAAAGAAACCCCATTCTATGTGCATTGTGCTGGGGGTTACCGATCGGTCATAGCAGCCTCCATCTTAAAGAGTAGGGGCATTCATAACCTGTTGGATGTGCAAGGTGGTTATGCCGCTTTGAAAGCTGCAGGGGCACCCACTACGGATTATGTCTGCCCTTCCACTTTGTAGCGCATACCTGATAATTGTCATAGTATTTACTATTAGGGCCACTTACATTTGATGTACAAAGAGCAGGCAACTGCCTAGCGCTCCTAACTGAATTTGGGAATCAAAAATTTGGCCTATGGAATGTAACGTAAGTAAACTGGACCTGATTTTACGGATGATAGTGGCCGCTATATTGGCCATATTGGCCTTTTTAGGCCAGGTTACCGGCCTATTGGCCTTTATTTTCACTTGCGTTGTATTTTATCTGGTGCTTACCGGCATCATGCGCTATTGCCCTATTTACGACCTTTTTTGTCAAAGCGATAAAGGCCATTCCCACCACAACAACAACAATCAGTAAAACATAGTAAAAAGATAACCTATGACAACAGTCCTCCCTCTCGTTAATTGGAATAATGGTATCATCATGATCGGCGTGTTCGCCCTTGTCGTTGTGGCCCTGGTGGCCATAATGATCAGTCTTATGAACAGCGATAAGAAAAAGGAAAACACGTAACGGGCAGAACAATCCTAGGCACCATTCACCTCAATTTATTGGCCCAGATCGGATTTTTGGGCTATCTTTCCTTTATTGGGATTTTTTGTTAAAAAAATCCCAATAAAATTAATTTGCGTAGGATTATATTTACTAATTTTAAATGCACGGTCGCCAAAATGATTAAGAATTTTGTTCAGCGCGTAGGATTAATGAATTGTGTATTGCTTTTGGTGGTGTTGTCCATCATTGTAGTGGCCGAAGTACTTTTTTTGAGCGGTAAAAAGTTAGATGCTATTTTTATTGCCTTTTGGGCTCCGACGATTTTGGGATTCATGAACTACCTGAAGTATAAGAAATAGTGGAATTCGTCTTGATATACTCCATTTTTGTGGGCCTGATCTTCACGGCCTGGCTCTATTTTATCATAAAGATGTACAATAAAATGAAGGACTAGGGCAATTGGCCCTCTGATGCTATCTTTTCCAACTGCATAACGGACTTACTGTTCTTGGCCAAGTAATTTTCCATGATGCGCTGTGTCTCCAGCGTATTTTTCTGTCGGATGAGGTGGTCTTCCAAATCCTTCACATGGCGGATTGTGTTTTCCTTCGAAAAAAAACCAAAACCTTGATATTGGTTTTCCTGAATCAGCACAAATCCAAGTTCGTCCGGGCTTCTTCCCTTTGTTTGTATGGCATAGTCCCCCTGCTTCTCCTTTACCGCTCGTATGGCCTCGGCCACCCGCTGGTTGTATTCATGGTACAGGGTACTGTCCTTACAAATCCCCATGCAGGTCTTTAATTTGTAGTGGTTGCATTGTGCTACATTCTCCTGTAAATGGCAATATTTAGGGCATAGCCCGTAGGCTTCGCATACTTCTTCTAAAAAGGACCTGCATGCCGTGGGGCTATAGAATACCTTTAGCGGCATGGGAGCCATTTTAAGTTTATTGTACGCCAAGTGAAGAATGCCATTGCGGTCCTCATAACTAAAAATGGCATAGGAGGGCACCAGCTTTTTTTGGGCCCGGTTGTACTTGGGATAATGTCTTTTGATCTCGCTTGATTCGCGTAGCAGGGCGATCAGTTCACTTCCCGTTTCTTCTTGGTCCAAATGACAGGTCTCTGCACAAAGCGCCACTTCCTTATCGGCTTTGTCATAGAAATGCCCCAAGACCCTTTTCTTGATGTTAATGGCCTTTCCCACATAAATGATGTTCCCCTTTGCATCTTTGAAATAATAGATACCGGGTGCGGTGGACAGTTTTTCGTATTCCGATCTGGGCAACCCTGCGGGGAGGGTGGCTTCTTGGCTACGGGCGTTCAAAAATTTTTTAAATACTTCCGGGGCATTGTCCGTTCGCAACAACCTATGGAACAGAAGGGCCGTGGCATGGGCGTCTCCACGGGCCCTGTGCCGATCTAGCAACGGAATGCCCGTGGCAGCACATAATTTCCCCAGACTGTAGGATGAATGGCCGGGCAACAATTGCCGTGACAAACGAACGGTGCAAAGTTTTTTTCTGGAAAATGCCAAGCCCACACTTTTAAGTTGGTGCTTTATGATCGGATAATCAAAATTTACATTGTGCGCCACAAAAATGGTATCCTTGGTAAACTCCAGGACTTGGGGCGCTATTTCCTCCCAAAGGGGCGCTGTCCTTACCATGGCATTATCAATACCGGTGAGGCCCGTGATGAAGTAGGGAATGTCACACTGCGGGTTTACCAAAGAGGTGAACTCATCTATGATGTCATGGCCATCATATTTAAATATGGCTATTTCCGTGATGCGGTTACCATGTATACCGTTTCCGGTGGTCTCTATGTCAACAATACTATACAAATGGAAGAAATGAAGTGCCCCAAAGTTACATTATTTTGGGCAGGGCGTCCTTTTTTCCACCTGAACAATGATAGATTTGCTTATGGGCGTATGGCTCTTTTTGGCAAAATGGTTATGGGGCACAAGGACATTGGTTTCTGGAAAGTACGCCCCCAAATTGCCCTTGGGAATGGCATAGGGTATGACCTTGAACTGTTCCGCCCGCCGCTCGATCCCATCGTATCGGCTCACGATGTCCACCACTTCCTTTTCGTTCAAACCCTGTGCTTTTATATCGGCCAAATTCATGAACAACACGCGCCGTTCATCATAGACGCCCCTATAACGGTCATTGAGACCGTAGATGGTGGTGTTGAACTGGTCATGGGAACGTATGGTCATCAACAGAAAATCGCCTGCCTGCAGGTTATGGTCCGCCAATGTGCAAAGGCTGAACTGTGCCCTTCCGTTGGGCAGTTTCCCAAAATCCAATTGCCGTACATTGTTGGGCAGGTAGTATCCCGTACCAGCGGATTTTTCGCCTACGTCTTTAAAACCGTTGATCGTCTCGCCCATTTTCTCCCTTAGAAGGCGGTAATCCGCGCCCAAGGACTTCCAGGGTACGGTATGGCCTTGCTTGAAATAGGCTTGGGCTATGCCGGCCACAATTTCCGGTTCGCTTTTCAAGGTACTGGATTTTGGCGGCAAGAGGCCTTTGGTCCGGTGCACTTTGCCCATGCTGTTCTCTACGGTAAGGAACCTATCACTACCGGCTTTGCCATCGCGCTCAGACCTTCCCAAAGTGGGCAAGATCAGGGCCTTTTTACCCGTGATGAGATGGCTTCGGTTCAACTTGGTGCTTATCTGCACCGTTAAATCGCACCGCTGCAGGGCTTTGGCCGCGTAGTGGGTGTCTGAAACGGCCGACACAAAATTACCACCCAAGGCCATAAAGAGCTTTACGTTGCCTTGGTACATGGCCTCTAGGCCGTGTACCGTATCCAGGCCTTCCTCACTTGGAGCATCAAAACCGAAGACTTTTTTAATGGAGGCATTCAGTGTTTTGGAAACATGGTGCATGATGCCCACCGTGCGGTCTCCCTGGACGTTGCTGTGCCCCCGGACCGGGCAAGTGCCCGCACCGGGTTTCCCCAGACTGCCCTTAAGTAATAACAGGTTCACGATTTCCTTGATGTTGTCCACACCGTTCTTATGTTGGGTAAGGCCCATGGCCCAACAGACGATGATCTTTCTTTTTTCCGCCAATAGGGCCACGGCGGCGTCTATTTCCGTTTCCGAGACCCCGCAGGCCTCCAGAAGTTCTTCTTTCGTGTAGCGTTCCAGATCGGCCATTAGCGCCTCATAACCTTGGGTGTATTTCTGGATGAAGTCATGGTCAAAAACAGAAGGGTCCTCTCTGTTGCGCTCGGCCAATTTTTTCATGAGTAGTTTCAAGAGGGCCACATCGCCATTTATTTTCACCTGTAAAAAGAGGTCGGTAAGGGCCGTTCCAGTGGTAAGCCCCTTTAGTTGCTGAGGATTCTTAAAGCGCAGTAGACCGGCTTCTTCCAGAGGGTTTATGGTGATGATCTGGCCTCCGTTTTCCTTGCATTTTTGCAGGGCAGATAACATTCTGGGATGGTTGGTGCCCGGATTTTGGCCCATGATGATAATGACCTCGGCGGCATCATAATCCTCTAAGGTCACCGACCCCTTGCCTATGCCCAAGGTTTCGGTCAGGGCCACTCCGCTGCTTTCATGGCACATGTTGGAACAATCGGGCATATTGTTGGTTCCAAAGGCCCGCACAAAGAGGCCATATAGAAAGGCCGCCTCGTTGCTGGAACGGCCAGAGGTGTAGAAAAGGCCTTGGTCCGGGTGGTCTAGTTGATGCAATTCCTGGGCAATAAGGTCAAAAGCGCCCTTCCAGGAAATGGGCCTGTAGTGCATGTCCCCTGGCAAGAGCACCATAGGTTCCACCAATCTGCCGCTCTTGCCAATTTCAAAGTCGGACCACTGGGAAATCTCCGCTACACTATACCGTTCAAAAAAATGACGATCCACGGTATGGTGCGTGGCCTCCTCTGCCAGGGCCTTGGCGCCATTTTCACAATATTCTCCCAGTTTGGAGGGTTTTTCAGGATCTGGCCATGCACAGCCAGGGCAATCAAAACCCTCTTTTTGGTTCATGTGTGAAAGGGTGGAGAACGCCTTTACAATGCCCATTTCCTTAAAGGTATGTTCCAGGGCCACCTTTACTCCGGGAATTCCCGCGGCATAGGTGTTGGGCGGTGTGGTCTTGAGATTCGTAAAGGTGATTTTTCCCGTAGCGGAGACGGCTCGTTTATTGGACTTGGGCATGGAATTGAAAATTTCGTATAACAAACAACAAGGTAGCATAATTTAAGCCGAAAAGGAAGCAGCCATATGGTTTTGGGACCTCCTTTTTCAACCATGGTACCCTAATGCTCAATTGTAAAGGGCGATGTTAAGTGAGTTCAAAGCCGTTGTTCTGGGATGTAGGCCGTTCTCCCCAATCGCACATAAAACCAAACCCATCAATAGTGTAGTTAAAAGACATATCCCTTAAATACAAGACAATTGGGCATAACGCCACGGACTTTCTTACAGTTTAAAGTAAACGTAAAGACAGGCGGTCACCAAACCTAAGATCAGGGCAGCCACAGAGGCAAACAGCACCTTTTGCTTATAGGCGATGGTCTTGCCCAAAAAATAGAGATCCAGGGTCAAGGCATCAAAAATGGTATTTTTGTTTTGGGTCGTGTTTTTAAAATCCTCCCTAAAATGTTCTAGGGCTTGCTTGGCAAAGTTTCCGGCATAAAGGCTGCCTTTATAGGCACTATTTTTGAATTCCTTGCCCCTATATCTATGGGGAAGCATGGCAATAAGGGCCAAGATCACTGATATGGGTATGAAATACGAAAGGGTGGTGAGGAAGTTTCTTATGGTCTCCTCATTTACGTTTAGGGAAAAATGGCTGGCCAATAGCAACAGGGAAATGATGAAGGAGTTCACCGTTAAAATAATGGCAGCTTTGCGATCGATCATCCGTAATAGGGTGTAATGGTTTCTGGACACGGTTTTGTGCAAAGCCTCCAAGGATTTTGTGCCCCGCTTTCCTTTCTTTTTTTTGGCCGGCACCAAAGAGACGTTGGGAATGGAGCTCATTACACCTTTTTTTAGTTGTTTCAAACGCCTTAGGCGCTGTCTAATTTTCAAAAATAGACGTGGGCAAAATACAAAGAAGCAAAGGAAAAGTTAAATGCGCTGATTTATATTTAACATTATCTTAAAATCACTGCTGTTCTGTTTCTTTACAATCGTGTGCCGGGTGGCCTACCAGATGGTGGAGGGGATGATGTGCGGCTATTTTTTTAGAAGGCGCGTTATGATGATGGGCCGTTACAGGGCCACATAGGACCTCCCTATTAAAAAGTGTCAAATAAAACCTTGTTATTTTGTAGGTTTACGTTATGAAAAAAGCTAATGTATACCTAGGGTTCGCCCTATTGATTTTGGGTTGCGCCAAAGAGCAGAACGTGCCCCGATCAAATTAAAATGATACCTCTTATTTGAATTACGTAAACCCTTTAATGGGAACGGACTCCAGTTTTGATCTATCCTACGGAAATACCTATCCGGCCATTGCAATGCCCTGGGGCATGAACTTTTGGACCCCCATGACCGCTGAAATGGGTGATGGCTGGACCTATAAATATGATGACCACAAAATACGGGGAATTAAGCAGACCCACCAGCCCAGCCCATGGATCAACGACTATGCGGCCTTTTCCCTGATGGCCGTGACGGGAAAACTCAACTATAAGGAAAACGATAGGGCCTCTTGGTTTTCCCACAAAGCCGAGACCGTACGCCCGGACTTCTATAAGGTGTATTTGGCCGATTATGATGTGGTGGCCGAAGTGACACCAACGGAACGTGCGGCACATTTTCGCTTTACCTTTCCGGAAACGTACAGCGCCTATATTCTTTTGGATGCCTTCTTCAAGGGGTCCAAGGTGGAGATTTTGCCCGAAGAGCGAAAAATAATAGGGTATTGTAGAAACAACAGTGGGGGCGTTCCGGATAATTTCCACAATTACTTTGTGGCCCAATTTGATACGGATTTTGAAATGACCCATACCTGGGGAGATGATTGGGCACTTTCGGAAAATTCCACGAAAAACGAAGGGAACCATGTGGGCGGTATTGTGGGTTTTAAGAGCGTTAGGGGCCAGACGGTTCACGTAAAGGTCGCCTCTTCTTTTATAAGTCCGGAGCAGGCACAATTGAATCTTGACAGGGAAATAGGGGAAGACACCTTTGAGGAGACCCGAGCAAAGGCCACTGCCGCATGGGAAAGGGAGCTGGGACGCATTGCAGTACAAGATGACGACTTGGACAATCTCCGCACATTCTACTCCTGTCTGTACAGGGTACTGCTTTTTCCCAGGGCTTTTCATGAATATGACAAGGATGACAACATAGTGCATTA
>CAKZLG010000183.1 GCA_937125035.1 uncultured Maribacter sp.
AAAAACCGCCCCCCTGTTAGCGATTCAAGGGTAGCGGTTTATGTTTGCTGCAGTCAGCGGTGCGCTTTCTTAGAAGCGATTATTTTTTCAGGGCATCCCTGATCTCCATGAGCAACTCATCGGTTGTTGGGCCTGCTGGTTCTGCTGGCGCCTCTTCTTCTTTCTTTTTCATATTATTGATGCCTTTCACTAGTAGGAACATCACAAAAGCAACGATGATAAAGTCAAGAACACTAGTCAAAAAAGTACCGTATTCCAACCAAATTTCACCGACCATTTCCCCAGCATCATTGGCAATCCCATCTCTCAGTTTCATGCGTAAATCTTTAAAGTTGGTATCGAACAACAATCCGATCAATGGAGAAACGATTCCTCCGGTAAATGCGGTCACTACTTCTTTAAAGGCAGCGCCCATAACGAAACCTACGGCAATGTCCACCAGGTTTCCTTTCATTGCAAATTCCTTGAATTCTTTTAACATGTTATAGTGTTTAGTGGTTAAATTACGGCTGCAAAGTACTAAAAAATGGTATTCTGTGCTAAAATTATAAGGAGGATCAATAGTTGTATTTTCGGGTTACCCGTTGGCTGATGCCGGTAAGGAGCTCATAGGAAATGGTGCCCGCGTTTTCCGCGAAGGCGGCGGCGGTGTGTCCTGGGCCAAACACAATGACCTCATCCCCTTCCTCACATGGTATATCCGTAACATCCACCATGATCATATCCATGCACACATTGCCTATGACAGGGGCTATTTGGCCATGTATGGAGACAGAGGATCTTCCTTGGCCATAGATGCGCCCAATACCGTCCGCATGGCCCAAGGGCAAGGTGGCGCTACGTCGCTTCGCTCTTGAAGTGAAGGCCCTGTTGTATCCTACGGAATCTCCGGGGCGTATATCATGGATCTGGGAAATGACGGTCTTCAGCGTAGCTATGGGAATGAGATGTCTATCTTCCTCTGGAGTATTGCCATACCCATATAGGCCAATGCCACTGCGCACCATTTGGAACTGGGCATCCGCATAGTTGATAATGCCCGAGGTATTGAGCAGGTGCCGAAAGGGCGCGCGATCCAAAAGGGTATCCAAACGGTCTGCCATGGTGCGGAAAGAAGTGATCTGCCCTTGGGTAAAATAGCGCTCGTTTAAATCTTCGGATGCGGCCAGGTGTGAAAAAACGGATCTTGCCCGTAATTGCGGACTGGCTTTCAGGATTTGGGCCATAAGAGGAATATCCTCGCTTGCAAAGCCCAACCGGTTAAGCCCCGTGTTCAGCTTTAGGTGCACCGGATATCCAGTTTGCCCCTTTTCGCGGGCCACTGTTGCAAAGGCTTTCAAAACGTTTTCGGAATAAAGACCCGGCTCCAAGCAATGCTCAATGAGGTCCACAAAACTCAAGGGCTGTGGATGGAGCACCAGAATGGGCTTGGTAACGCCCCCCTGCCGCAGGGCCACTCCTTCTTTGGCATAGGCCACGGCAAAATAGTCGGCCCCCAAGCCTTCCAAATGCAGGGCAATATGGGTGGCGTCACTTCCGTAGGCAAATGCCTTTACCACGGCCAGGAATTTGGTGCCGGGATCGATTTTGGAGCGCAGGTACCGGTAATTATGCTCCAAGGCCTTGAAATTGAGTTCCAAGACCGTTTCCTGTGCTTTAGACATCGGGTCGTTTCTTAACAGATTTCACCTCCTCTGAAGTAACCTTCATGTGGCGTACTTTTTCCCTCAACATGGCTTTGTAAAAAGCCCCTCTGCTCAAGGGCTCATATTCCTCCGTTTCCCCGAGCAATACCAATTTGTCATTGCTGGATTTTCTAAAGCTGTAATGCGCCAGATTTCCGGTACGGGTACAAATGGCATGTACCTTGGTCACATATTCCGCAGTGGCCATAAGTGCGGGCATGGGCCCAAAAGGGTTGCCCTTGAAATCCATATCCAGCCCGGCCACAATGACCCGGATGCCCTTATTGGCAAGGTCGTTGCATACGGTGACGATCTCGTCATCAAAAAATTGGGCCTCGTCTATGCCAATAACATCGCAGGTATCCGCCAAAATACGGATATTGGCCGCTGCCGGCACGGGCGTGGACCGTATCTCATTGGCATCGTGCGAAACCACTTTATCATCATCATAGCGCGTGTCCACCATCGGTTTAAAGATTTCTACCTTAAGCTTGGCAAACTGTGCCCTTTTCAACCGTCTTATCAGCTCTTCGGTCTTACCGGAAAACATAGAACCGGCAATGACCTCGATCCAGCCGAATTGTTCTTTGGGGTTAACGGTATTTTCGAGAAACATTTCGTAATTTTAGACGAAAATAAGGGGTTTTTCGTTGTTATTTAAGGTAAGGTTAAAGTTATTAAAAAAAGCCAGCCTAAGGTCGTAGCCTTTAAAATTGTGTGATGAAAGGAAAGTTAAAAGAGGAATTGAGAAAATTGTCAACAGAAATCATTACCGCGCGTAATTTAGATGACATTAAACAGCTGTACGAAGTCTCTAAGGAGCTGTATGAGAAATTAGCCGTTCTCAAATTCATTGAGGAGGAGTTGAACGATATGCAGGTAGACGTATCCAAAAACGCCATTGCAGCGAAATTTGAGGAAATGGCCACCTCCGTAATGCAGGCGAACAAAGGGGTGCCGGAAAGCAATCCCCATGAGGAGGACATCATGACCCCGGGTATGGACACCATACGCCATATGGTATCCGAAATGCCCAACAGCGGGGAATTGGAGGCAGTATTGGCGGAATTTATGGGGAAGCCCCAGTTCATGAAAAATGATAAGGACTATCTTTCCCCTGCCAAAAAAACCATCCCTACAGAGAAAGAAACCACCAAATCATTGAATGACCGCTTTGGCACCAAAGAGCTCAAAGTGGACCTCAACAATAAATTGGGTTTCATAAAGCATCTCTTCAACAACAATGCCGAGGATTACAATAGGGTCATTTCACAATTGAACACCATAGACAGTCACGAGCGATCCGTTGCCTTTATTGAGAACATGGTGAAACCGGACTATGACCAATGGAAGGGCAAAGAGGAATATGAGGCCCGCTTCATGGAGTTTGTGGAGCGAAGATTTTCATGAACATGTTTTTTAAATAGTAGGGCCCAACAGGAATGTTGGGTTTTTTAATTGATGCACATGGGCAAGTTATTTTTGGTGCCAACCCCCATTGGCCATTTAGAGGACATGACCTTTAGGGCAGTGAAGGTGCTGCAGACCGTAGATCTTATCTTGGCAGAAGACACCCGTACCAGCGGCAAATTGTTGCAACATTACGGCATAGAGACGCCCATGCAGTCCCATCACATGCACAACGAACACAAAACCGTAACAGGCTTGGTGGAACGCTTAAAGGGCGGGGCCACCATGGCCATGATTTCCGATGCGGGCACCCCGGCCATTTCGGACCCAGGATTCCTATTGACCCGGGCCTGTGTGGAAGCGGGCGTTGATGTGGACTGCCTGCCGGGCGCAACCGCATTTGTACCGGCCTTGGTGAACAGTGGGCTGCCCAATGACAAATTTGTGTTTGAGGGCTTTCTACCCGTAAAGAAGGGAAGGCAGACCAGGCTCACCCTATTGGCTGAAGAGCCCAGAACCCTTATTTTTTATGAGTCGCCCCACAAACTGGTCAAGACCTTGGGACATTTTGTGGCCTTTTTTGGAGCAGACCGTCAAATGAGCGTATCCAGGGAAATCTCCAAAGTTTATGAGGAGACCGTTCGGGGCACTGCCGCTGAGGTTTTGGCGCATTTTACGGACAAGCCGCCCAAAGGGGAAATCGTGATCGTTGTGGCAGGAAAAAAATAGCGTACTTTACCGCTATGTTGACCCCTTGGCTTATTGCCGGCCTTACCGTGTTGGCCGTTTACTATTTGGATCGGTGGGAGAACCGGCACATCAAATCCTTGTTTGACTGGGTGCCCGCTATTTTATTGGCCTATATCCTACCCGCCCTTATCTCCTTTGTATTTAAGTTGGACTATTCCCAGGCCAACATTCACGACTTCAGTAAGGAGTATTTCATTCCCTTGGCCATCATTGCCGTTATGGGGAGCCTTTCTTTGGGCCAATTGAAGTCGGTTGGGGCAAGGCCCATCTTGGTCTTTTTGTCCGGGTCGTTGTTCATAGCCGTATTCCCCGTACTTTTCATTTGGGCCATGGGGTCTACGGAGCTCGTGGCCACTACTTTGGTCAAGGAGCAATATTGGATGGGTATTCCGCCCATAGTAGGGAGTTGGATCGGGGGCAGTACCAGCCAATTGGTGCTCAAGGAATTGGTGCAATGCCCGGAATCCATTTTCTTGACGGTGTTGGTCATGGACACTATTTTGGTGAATCTATGGACCATTTTAATGTTCCAAGGCATAAAAAAGAGCGATTTGTTGAACCGGTCATTCAAAATAACCGATGTGGCCCTGCCCGAGGACATCCGTTTGGAAGACGGGAAGCGACTTTCCAAAATAGGAACTGCCGTTCTGCTTTTGGGTGTAGTGGTCCTTTTTAATTTCCTGTCAGACAGTTTTGTGCTTAAAGTAGTGCTTCTGTCTGTTATGGGACTGCTTTTGAGCCATTTTATACCGCGTTGGAATCATGCCTTCGCCCTTAAGCTGGGCGGGGTATTGATTATTTTGGTCATGGCCGTATTGGGTCTAAAGTTGCAGCTCACCACCTTGGGGTTCAACCTTCCGTTTATGGGCTTTTTGATGATTTGGCTCTTGGGCCATTTTGTGTTTATGCTATTGGTGGCCAAATTGTTGAACGTAAACATGGCTTGGGTGCCCATAGCCAGTATGGCCAATGTGGGCGGTATAGCCACGGCCCCGGCTGTTACGGCCGCCTATAATTTAAAATGGATGCCCCATGCCATTGTATTGGCCATCTTGAGCATGGCCACTGGCACCTTTTGGGGTATGTTGACGATTTGGTTGCTGCGAAATGGGGCGCTCTTGTGATGGACAATGGCGAAAGGGCAAAGCATGATAAGTATACGGTTGAAAGTAAAAGCTAGAAAGCGAGAGGGGTAAAGTGACGACCGCTCAACGCCTGGCGCTGTCCACTTACCGCAAAACAGGTAGGCGTTTTGAGTTGGAAGTGTATCGGTGTGCGTTGACCAACAATGAACAACCATCTACTAATACATACTCCCATCATGCTTGCCTTTCTCCCAACCGTGTTTTCCCAGATAGTGGCGGGCACTTTCAACGGCGCCCTCATCATTGTGGTATTCCTTAAGGTCCGGTAGAAGGATAACCAATGGGTTATTTGTAGAATGTCGATGACCAACGCTGAATTTATATTATTTTGTCGACAACAAACGACGTTTTTTGAAAATATTGTCTACCGTCAACGTCAATTTGAGTATATTTAACAAACATTTTCGCGAAATGGAAGAATTGATAATACTTCAAGAACAACTTCTAGAGCACGTTAGCGTAAAGGAACGCTATTTATTGACTAAAATAGATTGGAACGATAGGCTAATAGCTATCAAGGGTGCTCGGGGTTCGGGCAAAACCACTTTGTTACTTCAGCAAATAAAATACAAACTACCCAAAGGAGCTGTTCCATTGTATACCTCATTGGACCATCTCTATTTCTTGGAGAACAAATTAGTGGACTTGGCAAAGGAATTTGTCCTACAGGGGGGCACCCATCTTTTTTTGGATGAGGTCCATAAATACCCTCAATGGTCAAGAGAACTAAAATTAGTCTATGATCAATTCTCAAACCTTAAAATAGTTTTTACATCATCATCAATACTTGAAATATATAAGGGGGAGTCAGATTTAAGCAGAAGGGTGGTCAACTATAGCTTAAAAGAACTCTCTTTCAGGGAATTTGTACATTTCACAAAAGGCTATATGCTGCCTACTATAAGTTTGAAAGAGCTACTGGAAAACCATAAGGAGATAGCCAAGATCATAAAGAAGGATTTAAGCAGTCCTCTGAAGGATTTCAAACAGTTTTTGGAACACGGTAGTTATCCCTATTTTATGGAAGGAACAAAAGGGTATTCGCAAAAACTACTACAGACGATAAATCTGATACTGGAGGTAGACTTAAACACCATTGAGAATATTCCTTATTCCGATAGTAGAAGAATTAAAAAATTATTGGTGGCCATTGCGCAATCCGCTCCCTTTTCGCCCAATGTATCCAAACTAAGTGAACGTTTGGGGATGTCCAGGGATTTTTTGCTCAACTCCATCAAGCTGCTGGACAGAGCGGATTTGGTAATGGAACTATTCAAATCCACAAAGGGAATAGGGGCGTTCACCAAACCTGAAAAAATATATTTGAACAATACCAATTTAGTAGGTGCTTTAAGCAAGAACGGCCATGAGATAGGTACTATTCGAGAAACATTTTTTGCCAATCAGTTCAAACATCTAAACCCTCATGAAATTCATTTGGCAGATAAAGGAGACTTTTTGATTGATAGAAAGTATGTTTTTGAAATTGGGGGAAAGGGAAAGTTGACCCATCAAATAAAAGGGTTAAAAAATGCCTTTGTGGTTCGCGACGATATTGAAATAGGAAGTTTGAATATAATACCATTGTATTTATTCGGTCTGTTGTATTAGTCCCAAGTTATTCCTACAAAATCGTATTGTACCCAAAGGCAGGTGGGTGTTACCGAAGGGAACAACCATCTACTAATACCTACTCCCATCATGCTTGCCTTTCTCCCAACCGTGTTTTCCCAGATAGTGGTGGGCACTTTCAACGGCGCCATCTTCAATGCTGGTGCCCATGGAATCGTTCCATCGGTTGAGGTAACCAAATAAGGAGATGACGCCAAGCATTTCCACGATTTCACCGTCGTTCCAGTGGTTATGGAGCCGCTCCTTGATTTCGGCATCCACGGCATTGGGCACTTGTGAGGCGGCCAAGGAAAAATCGAGCGCGGCCCGTTCCGCCTCTGAAAAAGCAGGGTGCGTTCTGTAGTCCCAAATATGGTCCAATTGTTCCTGTTCGGCACCATAGCGCTCTGCGGCCCGTATGGCATGGGCTTGGCAGTACCGGCAGCCTGTGGCATTACTGCTTACCCAGGCAATCATTCGTTTAAGGGCAGAGGTAACCCTACCTTCATTGGCCATGACCGCTTTGTTGAGGTTGATAAAGGCCTTTGAGATGGCCGGCCTGTGCTGCATGGTGAGGACGGAATTGGGGCAGAACCCCAGCGTTTCGTTGAAGAACCTGGCCAATTCCTTGGTTTCGGGATCATGGTTGGGGTCTAATGGGTTTACTAAGGGCATAATGCAGGATTAACTGGTGAAAAAACGAAGTACGAATGATACTGTGATGAGTTACAGGACTTTTCTTGCCCCTCAAATTATCGTACTTTTAATCCCTACAAGAAACATAAAAATTATGGGCACAACAAATCATATTACCACGAAATGGAAAGGCGGAATGGCCTTTGAAAGCAATAACCCATCGGGACACACCGTAAACATAGACGTAGCTCCGGAGGATGGTGGCGAAGGTTCTGGTTTTCGCCCCAAAGCACTCATGTTGTCCGGCTTGGCGGGTTGTTCTGGGCTGGACGTGGCCATGCTCATCAAAAAAATGAAATTGCAGGTTGCTGATTTCAAAATAGAGACCATTGCCAACTTAACTGATGAGCATCCCAAATATTATGACCAAGTAGCCATTGAGTATCATTTTTATGGTCCTGATTTAAACGAGGAAAAGTTACAACGCGCTGTAGACCTATCTGTGGAAAAATATTGTGGGGTCATGGAAATGTTTCGCCGTTTTGCCACCCTGGAGATCAAGACGGTGTTTCATGAGGCATAAAGTTCCTCTTCAAATGCAAATTCAACTGTGGGAACAAACCTTTTGATCTTGAGGAGCGGTTAATGGTGTCTGCGGCTGAGGCTGCTGTTTTCTGCAGGGACATACCAAAAGATTTCACGGGCAACTAGTATGGGCATCAAGTCTTGTGGTCTTCGGGGAGTCCCGCACTACATTTTGGGAAATGCAGGGGGCACAATCGGATAGGGATTTTAAGAATAAGGCGCCATTTCGCTGACAGCGCTGAAAGAGTCTCGAACGCATTTGAAAATACGCACAAGAATTGAGTACGGCAACAACCCGACTAGGGCGATACTTTTAGATGAAATTGAACAATGGATAAAAGTAATCGCGACGATCATAAAGAACAAAAGCCATCTGAAACTATAAAAATGGTCTAACGAAACCATTTGAGTCCACCATTGGAGCCCGGCCCAGCTGGTCTTACCAGAGGAGGCAGTTTCCAGACAGCTCATTTGATTTTTTAGTTAAGTTTACTAGTGATACGTTAAAATTTTTAACATGGGAAAAATGCACTATTTTAATAGCTCCCCTCTTCAGATGAAGAGGGGTGGCCCGCTTGCGGGACGGGGAGTTTGACCTGGCCCAAACCCTGGGAACTGTCCCTGTGCCTTTGGTACTATCATCGTGGTCCGGGCTTTCCAACCCTCCGGCGCGACTTAGGTCGCGCCACCTCCCTTTATCAAAAGGGAGGAGCCCCATAATCTTACCCAAAATCAAATGAAAAAACTAAAAACAAGAGACAATCACCTTATATTCGATAACCTGTTCAATAATTCCAAAAATCAACGCATCATCAATAATTTGAGTTTATATTATGGTTCCTAAATCTGCCGATAGGCAGGTCCAAACCCGTCAATTGAGCTTGTATTTGTATTTGATTTTTATATTTGCCCATGCGCTGGACCCTCTCACCTAAGCCCCACCAAGAAGATATGGACCGTTTGGCCCAAGCGTTGAACGTGGATGCCTTAGTGGCGCAACTTTTGCTGCAGCGGGGCGTTACCAATTATGAGGAGGCCAAACAATTTTTTAGGCCGCAATTGGCAGACCTGCACGATCCTTTTTTAATGAAGGATATGTACAGGGCCGTCAACAGGATCCATGAGGCCATGGCCAACCAAGAGAATATTTTGGTCTACGGCGATTATGATGTGGACGGCACCACGGCCGTGGCGCTGCTTTCTTCCTACCTGTTGGAACGTTACCCCAATGTGGCCACCTATATCCCGGATAGGTATGGCGAGGGGTACGGGGTTTCGTTAAAAGGCATTGATTTTGCCGAGGACAATGGTTTTACTTTGATCATTGCCCTGGATTGTGGCGTTAAAGCCATTAAACAAGTAGCGTACGCCAAAGAAAAGGGGATAGATTTTATCATTTGTGATCACCACAGACCTGGCGATACCTTGCCCAATGCTATCGCGGTCCTAGACCCCAAACGTAATGATTGCCACTATCCCTATAGCGAGCTGTGCGGCTGTGGGGTGGGCTTTAAACTGGTCCAAGCCTTGGCCTTGCAAAACGGGGACACGGTAAATGACCTCATCCCGTATCTGGATCTAGTGGCCACAGCGATCGGCGCGGATATAGTACCGATAACCGGAGAGAATCGAATACTGGCCCATTATGGCCTTAAAGTTATCAATAAAGCGCCAAGGGCCGGTTTTAAGGCCATATTGGAGCAGGTCAAAAAACAAGAACTTACCATTACGGATGTGGTGTTCATTATTGCCCCGCGCATCAATGCCGCCGGCCGTATGGAGCATGGGCAACATGCAGTGGACCTTCTAACGGAGACCCAGTTGGAACAGGCCCGGAAGTATGCAGCCGGTATTGAGAAATTCAATCATGACCGTAAGCATCTGGACCAAGAAATTACAGAGGAGGCCCTACTCCAAATTTTGGACAATAAGGAGGAGGATCGCTATACTTCTGTGGTGTACAAGGAAACATGGCACAAAGGTGTGATAGGTATTGTGGCCTCCCGATTAACGGAAACCTACTACAGGCCCACTTTGGTCTTTACAAAGAGTGGTGACAAACTGGCCGCATCCGCCCGATCGGTAAAGGGCTTTGATGTGTACAATGCCTTGGAAGGCTGTGCGGACTGTATTGAGCAGTTTGGCGGACATAAATATGCCGCCGGGCTCACCTTATTGGAGGAGCAATATGAATCGTTCAAGGCAAAATTTGAGAAAGTGGTGGGTGAAAGCATACCCCCAGAGCTCCTTATCCCAGAACAGCGCATAGATGCTCAGATCAACCTCTTTGACATTACCCCCAAGCTCATGCGCATCCTCAAACAGTTTGCCCCGTTTGGCCCAGGAAACATGACCCCGGTCTTTATGGCCAAGGGAGTACAGGACACGGGCTATGCCAAGGGCGTTGGGGAAGATGCCAAGCATTTGAAACTTTCCGTGGTACAAAGGGGGAAAACAAATCCGAAAGAGGTCGTTCACCCCATAGGGGCCATAGGATTCAATTTGGGAGACCGGTTGCCCTTGGTAAAAAAGGGCCAACGGTTTGCTATTGCCTTTACCCTGGATGAAAACGAATGGAATGGCCAAACCAGCCTTCAATTGAAGTTGAAGGATTTAAAATAAGCAGAAAATGATCTCTTCATGCCCAATCCCATAGACCCCTACGCTGCGCTGCGCTTTAAGGAATTCAATATTTTTTTGGGGGTACGTTTTGCCATGGTCTTTGCATGGAGCATGCAGTTCATTGTCATAGAATGGCAGGTCTATTCATTGACCAAAGACCCGCTTTCCCTAGGTATTATTGGGCTTATGGAAATCATTCCTGCGGTAAGCATTGCCCTTTTCGCCGGTCATTTTGTGGATCAGAAGGAGAAACGTAGTCTTTTGGTGAAGTGCATCTTGGGGTTTTCCCTAGTGAGCTTAGGGCTGTTTTTGGTCACACTGCCCACGGTGGAGGCCACCTATTCCCCAAAGGCCATCCTTTATACCATTTACGGTTTGGTATTCTTGGGCGGCTTGGTCCGTGCCTTTATCGGTCCTACCATTTTTTCATTGATCGCGCTCATCGTTCCCAAAAGGATATATCCCAATGCCGCCACTTGGAGCAGTTCCACTTGGCAAATGGCCTCCGTATTGGGGCCTGCACTGGCAGGTTTCAGTATTAGTTGGATTGGTGTTCATTGGTCCATGTGCGTCATTTTTGGCTTCAGCCTTATGGCCCTGCTGCTTTTGTTCCGTATTGCTCCCAAGCCCATTATGAACCCCAACTTAGGAGAGCCTGTCTTACAGAGCCTAAAGGACGGGCTACGGTTTGTATTCCAAAGTAAGGCCATTCTGGGCGCGCTGACGTTGGACATGATCGCTGTGCTCTTTGGTGGCGCGGTGGCGCTGCTGCCCATTTATGCCCAAGACATCTTGCATGTGGGGCCAGAAGGGTTTGGTATTCTGCGCGCTGCACCGGCCGTTGGGGCTTCTTTGACCATGTTGGCTTCCACGCGTTTCCCGTTGCATAAAAACGCGGGGAAGAAACTGCTCTGGGCGGTTTTTGGCTTTGGGGTGTGCATCATCATATTTGGGGTATCCACTCTCTTTTGGGTATCTGTCATTGCATTGTTCCTCAGTGGTGCCGTAGATGGGGTATCCATGATCATTAGACAGACCATCCTACAACTGAAGACCCCAGATGCCATGCGGGGCAGGGTGGCTTCTGTAAATTCCATTTTTGTGGGATCCTCCAACGAGCTGGGTGCCTTTGAGAGCGGAGTAGCTGCCAAGCTTATGGGCACGGTCACCGCCGTGGTGTTCGGAGGCTGTATGACCCTGCTTACGGTTGGGGCCATGGCTTTGGGGTCACCTTCTTTTAGGCGGTTGGATCTTTCCAAGGACGTGGAGGAACATGAAAGGGACTAAGGCCTCCATTTTTTCAGTACAAGCTCTTTTCCATCAAACTCGGCATAGGTATAATAGGTGATCCAGTCCCCTAGATTGATATAAGCGGATGTTTCGTTGAGGGCTATTTCCAAGGGAAGGTGGCGGTGGCCAAAGACAAAATAGTCCGTGGGCCGGCTTTCCAGTTTACGTTGGGCATATTGCACCAGCCACTCGTTCTCGTTACCCAAGAATTGGGCATCGGCATCGCCTGAAATCAGTTTGTTCTTCACGGATAGGTATTGCGCCAAGCGCACTCCAATATCCGGATGCAACCATCTGAACAACCCCTTGCAAATGGGGTTGGTGAACACCTTTTTCATGCGCTTGTATCCCTTGTCATGAGGGCCAAGGCCGTCTCCATGCCCTAAGAAAAACGAGGTGTCATTAATAGTGAGGTATTGCGGGCGGTGGTGGACGGGAATATTCAGTTCCTCCTCAAAATAACCTTGCATCCAGAGGTCATGGTTGCCTACAAAGTAATACACAGGTATGCCTGCATCCGTTAGCTCCGCCAATTTTCCCAAGGTGCGTACAAAGCCCTTGGGCACCACGGTACGGTATTCAAACCAAAAATCAAAGAGATCGCCCAACAAAAAAATGGCGCCGGCATCAGCCTTAATGTGGTCTAACCAGGCCACGAACTTTTTTTCACGCGGCAGGCTTTTTTCCCGTGTAGGCGCCCCGAGGTGATTATCACTGGCAAAGTAGGCCTTTTTTCCCGGAGGCAGTTCAAAATCTTTCATAATGGGCCAAAGTTAGGCATATCGCACAAATCCAAGACATTAGGCTTCATTATCCGTGGCATGCCATTCTGCGAAGGAGGATTCTGTTTCTTGTAGTTTTAAGGCAAATAAGGTTATATTTTCCGGCAGGCGTGCCTTAATCTTGGCCGCAAAGTCAATGACCATGTTCTCACTGGTGGGCTGGTAATCGGCCAAGATGACACTATGGCCCCTTTGGGCCAGCTCTTGGGCCAGTTCCACATGGGGCGTGTTCTTATTGAAAACGGTGGCATGGTCAAACTTATCCACGATTTCCTCCTTTACGATTTTTTTGAGATCCCCAAAATCGATCACCATGCCCAATTTCACGTGGTCCGTATCCGTAATGGGCCGCCCAATGACGGTAACCGAAAGCTTATAGCTGTGGCCGTGCACATTACGGCATTTTCCATCATACCCGTAAAGGGCATGGCCTGTTTCAAAACTGAACTGCTTTGTGATTCTTATCTGTGCCATCAGCTACAACATTTCCAACAAAGGTAATCAATCTTTTGGGCGCGGTTTTAGTTGGGGAGACCCATTTTTGATGAGAGGCTTTTAGCAGGGTTCAAAGAGAACGCCTTCCAGCTTGGACCAACTTTGGGAGAAAGGGTTTTAAGGTAATATAATGGTCCGTGGTCCGGACAGGTGGGCTACATGGCAGCAGTCTATGGCAACTTCATATTCTTCGGTGAACAATAGCTGTTGGTTGGCCCCAAATCCTTTGAAAACAACGGTTTTGACGGTGTTTTGATTGCCCCTTACCATACTATCATCATAGTACGTATAGGTGCCTTTTTCAAAAGTTTGGGTATCCAATCTGGAGGTAATGTCCGTATTGCTTGCCTTATCGATCACTTGGTGATCCTCAAGTATGACCGGTTGGCCGTTGGCATCTTCCACGGTCAAGGTAAGAAGGACAAAGTTCAGGGTACATAGCCTGTTCTCGCAGTTTGCATCCGGGTCATTCAACACTTCCTCCGTAACGGCACAACCCAAAAATAGGAAGCAAAGGCATATGGAAACAACGTATTTTTTCATGAAACAATGCAGATTTAGTCTCATTTTTAATGGGTTCGATGGCCCGTAAGGAACACCCTCTTTAGAACCTTTGCACACCTTAAAGATGTCCAAATCAAAAATGGTTGCTTTACGTTATTACCGTTTGAACTGTCTTCTGGCCCTTATTCTATTTACGAGAAATAAAATAATGGCCAATAGCGCGAAAAGCGGGAGTACGATATCACTGTTCAAAAGTTGGATGATTTCCAAAATATTGCGGTTTTAAGTAAAACGTGCAAGGCCAAGGGATATTGTCATTTCCTGTATTTTGAAAGGGCCTTTTTGGTAAATTCAGAGAGCACCAATTTTCCGGTGATGGCCGCCCGTTCTGTAAGGAGCTCCTGCCAATGGTCTGTGCCCTGCCAAAGTACTCTTTTCCAATCGGCCAAGGCCTGAGGGTTGTAGGAGGCCAGTTGTTGCGCGAAGAAATCCAGTTCGCTGTCCAGTTCCCCCATCGCATCAAACACCTTAGAGAATAGGCCTTGCTCTTGTGCCCAGTAGGCACTTTTCCATTCTGTTGGGGACAGGGAAAGTGCGGAAAGTGCGGCCGTGCCCATTTTTCGTTCCAGGGCTGGGGCGATCACTAACGGGGCTATGCCAATGGTAAGCTCGGAGAGGCGGATGGAGGCACGCTCCGAGGCAAATACGTAATCACATGCGGCCACGAGGCCCACACCACCCCCAACGGTCTTTCCCTGTACCCTACCTATAATCACTTTTGTGCACGTCCTCATGGCGTTGATCACCTGGGCAAAACCACTGAAAAACCGCTTGCCCTCCGCGAGGTTGCCCACTGCCAAAAGTTCATCAAAGGAAGCCCCAGCACAAAAGGCCTTTTCACCTTCAGACCTTAAAATAATCACGTTTACTGCCTCGTTAGTGGAAAGATCATGAAGTTCTGCGGTGAGACGGTCCAAGAGTTCCGCCACAAACGCGTTGCTTGCCGGATGGCCAAACTCCACAGTGGCCACGGCGTTTTCAATTTTTGTATAAAGACTACCGTTGGGTCTGTCCGTGCTCATAGTTGCTTTTGTTTATGGGAAATGGTAGTTGGGGTACCATAATGTCATTTGACGTTTTATTGATTTTATTGTTCAAAAAGGGACAGCTCCCAAACCTACCGCAAATGTTTTATGGGGCCTATATTTTTATCACCTGCCGATCAGCGTTAGGTCTTCTTTTCCATCATCCAAATAGAATAACTACCGGTTGTGCATTTTGAACCTGTCACCTTGACCAAAGGGTCAGTTCGAGTGATTTTCACGCAGCCCCACGTAGGGAAAATTGTATCGAGAACCTTTTTATGGCCCAAAGGGTTCTCGATACACTTGATTTTCGATGAAAAAAATCGAAAATGAACCACTCGAACTGGCTTTTTATGTAAAATTTTTAAAATGCACAACGGGTGTAATTCGTTAAAAATGAACCGTCGCCCTACATAATTTACTTATACAAGGTAATATTTTGGTGAATGTCCCATTAACGTTTTGCCACTTTCCTTTGATCTCATTGGAAAAGCTCGTTAAATTTACGGCTTTTGCACCAACGGCCTGTAAGTAACCGCAAATTTCCAGGCCAATGCTCCGCCCCGTACGGCCATCCATACCACAAAAGCGATCCAAATACCGTAAAACCCCCAACCCAGAGCCTTTCCCAAATAGAGGGTGGGCAAAAAACCCACGAAGGTGGCGGCGAGCAGTACATTTCTTAGGTATTTCATTTCACCCAGGCCTTTGAACAGCCCATCAAAGATAAAGGCAAGGGTATTCATGGGCAGCCCAAGGATCACAATGAAGAAAACACCATAAAACGTGGTCAACACCGCTTCTTCATTGGAAAAGACACGGCCCAGCGGTTCGTAGAGCACAAAACCAAAGACCATTAAAAGCACGCTTACGATTAAGCCGTACAACAGTATTTTTTTAGCCAAGGACCACAGGCCAGCGTAGTTCTTCTCCCCTAGAAGGCGTCCCGCCATACTATTGCCCGCGGCAGCATAGCCATCAATGAAAAAGGCGGAGAAAAGCCACAGGTTTATCGCAATGGTATGGGCCCCGATATAACGATCTCCCAAGGCCGTGGCCTCCCGCACGGCCACAATGAGGGCCACATTTAAGGCAATGGCCCTTACGAACAGATTAAGGCTCATAAAGACCAACCGTTTCAGCTCCTTATTCAACGGGAAGCGCAGGCGTAGGCTAATGGTGGTCTTTAGGCGTAATAGGGCAAAGGCCAGAATGGCCATGAGGCCTTGTGCCATAAGGCTGGCCCAAGCGGCCCCTTCCAAGTGCATGGCCGGGATCACATCTTTAATGCCATAGACCAGGGCAAAATCCAAGACGATGTTCACGACGGCCCCGATAATGGCAATGACCATGGGATAGTACGTATTTTGGAGCCCGCGGAAGATGCCAAAAATGGCAAAGGTGAAGAGGGTCAGGGGAAAGCCCCATACACGTATGGCGTAATAGGAAACGCAGTACTGTAAAATTTTTCCAGAAGCCTCAAACAGCATAAAAATCTCTTCAATAATGAAAATGGTAGACCCTAAGATCAAGAAGCTCAGCATAAGGTTCAAAAAGATGGCCTGTGCGGGGAGGTCTTCCACCTCTTTGATACGGCCGGCGCCCAAATATTGCGAAATGATGGTGGAAATGGCGCTACGCGTTTGTCCCAGTACCCAGATCAACATGGAAAGAAAGGAGCCCACAATGCCCACTGCCGCCAAGGATTCGAGGCCGTCTACGGGAATGTTCCCCACCACGGCGGTATCCGTTATGGAAAGAAGCGGTTCGGCAATGCCCGAAATGGTGGCGGGGACCGCCAGCCTATTGATGTTCTTAAATGTTACCGCGGTTTTGTTGATCATATGCGGTTACAAAACTAGTTCATAACAATAGAAGGGGTGTGGACTTTGTGCGGGAAAATAGACATTTCCCAAGCGCTGGTAGCCCCGCTGTTCATAAAAGCGCTGGTTTCTGCTATTTTGGCTAAAGGTGTCCAATCTTATGGAAGAGACCTGTTGTTCTCTGGCCCTATTCTCTGCATAGGACATGAGTTGTTGTGCATGGCCTTGGCCTTGGAACTTGGGGTGCACCCCTAGCCTGTGGATGTAAAAATGGGTAGTGTTTGGGGTAAGCCACTGTATGGCCTTGTATTCATCATCCATATGGTCAGAGATGACAATGCACCCTAAGACCCTTTGTTCTTTCCAGAGGCAAAAGAGCTCATTTCTTTCAATATCCTGTTCAAAATGGGTTTTGGTGGGATAGTCCTTCGTCCATTGAAAAATGCCCTTTTCCTCCATATGAATTCGGCAGGCATCCGTCATATGAAGAATATCCGGAATTTGGGATATCTTTGCTTTCCCAATCATAACATCAATTTAAATTGTAAATTTAACGTAATAATCAATATCCAAAATCCATGAATATATTAGTCCCCATAGGCACCTCCCCAGACGCTCACGAGACCCTTCAGTACGCCGTTGATTTTTCAAAAGCCTTTGGCGCCCAAATCTATGTCATGGAGGTCTTTACCGTTTCTGGGCCCACGGGTACCTTGGCCAATGTAAGTGAAAAAGTGGCGGAAAGCGGCAAAGAACGGCTAAAGGGCGTTATTGCCAAGGTGGACACTAAGGATCTGGACATTAAGATAGCCACGTACAATGGGGAATTGGTGGACGGACTTAAGGACATTGACAAGGCTTTGGGCATTGACCTTATTATTTTGGCCCCACGAAGCAATGATATTAGGGAAGAGCTGTATTTGGGAAACACTTCCGGCAAGATCATAAAGCGCACCAATATACCTGCGCTCATCGTGCCCAAGGGCACGGTTTACGCCACCTACAAACATATTTTGGTCGCTTTTAAATCTGGTATATTAAAAAGGCATCGCATCTTGGACCCATTGATCGCCATACAAAAGAAGCACAAGGCCAAAGTGAACCTCTTGTTGGTGAAGACCCCAGGTTATACAGATGATGACTTGCAGGTGAATACCGCTTTAATGGATATCAGCACACAACTGTTCATTACGGAGCATGCCACCACCTACCATGGGGTAGTGGAACATACGCAGGCCCAAAAGCAAGATCTACTTTGTGTATTTCGCAGAAAGCGCGGCTTTTTCAAAAATCTCTGGGAAAAAAATACCATTCCTAAGGCTGAATTCAGCTCCTCGGTACCTGTATTGGTGCTGAGCGTTAAGAAAGATTGAGAAGTATTTTGATACTTTCTTAAAAAGTAGTTCCTTTGCGCCACCAAAAAAAGGGGTGCGTGCCTAGCGTTGGAACGCCCCAGGGGCTTTGGGAGAGTTCATCTCTTTGGGTCTTGGAGATTTTGGATTGATATTAGGGGGGATTAGCTCAGTTGGCTAGAGCGCTTGCCTGGCAGGCAAGAGGTCACCGGT
>CAKZLG010000184.1 GCA_937125035.1 uncultured Maribacter sp.
TTGAAAGAGGTAATTTCCTATATTGTTATTACCAGTGATACCCCAACTACCCCTTAATTTAAGGCTGGATACCGTTTTGTTGTCTTTCAGGAAAGGCAGGTTGGCCAAATTGACACCACCCGAAACGGAGGGGAAATACCCCCACTGCTCTCCAGGGGCAAACCTTGAGGAACCATCTGCCCTGATGGTGGCAGAGAGGAAATACGTTTTATCAAAGTCATAAGCTACCCTACCAAATACGGATTGTAGATTGTTCTCACTTTCAAAACTGGTCAAGTTTTCCACCTCGTTGGGATTGAGGTTTTCCACATTGTCCGTTAACGGGTTGATGGTAAAGGCATCTATGCGATCAAAAGTACTTCTGTTGCGCTCATACCCGGCCAATACATCCAAGTTGTGTTTGCCATCAATGGTCTTAACGTAATTAAGCGTGTTGGTGATGACCGTATTCATGGATCTCCTCCTATTTTTTCGGGTCTCAGAAAACAATCTTGTCCTGGACCCTGTGGGTATGGAGCGCTCAAAATTATCTTGGTTGCCAAAGGCATGGTCCACCCCCAGAGTTAGGCCATAAGTAAGGCCTGGTATGATTTCATATGTACCGAACAGAGAGCCCACAATGCTCGTTTGGGAATCCAAGAGCTCGCCATTGCGTCTTTGCCTCACCGGATTTTCAATATCCTGACCGTCAAAAGAAGTGGTGATTTCAGAGAAAAAGTTGGTTTCTGGATCAAATATGGGCACCGTAGGGGTAAAGCGTACGGCGCCACCCAAACTTCCACCACCGTTGCCACCCAAGGTTCTTGAAATACCTAGGTTGAGCGTTTGTCCCACCTTGATCTTATCGCTGAGCGTGATGTTGGTGTTCAGTCCTAAAGAATAACGATCAAATGATGACTCAATAAGAGCACCTTCTTGTTTAAGATATCCCGTCCTTACACTATAGGTGGCCCTTTCATTTCCACCAGAGGCTTCAATATCATAATTCTGCCATACGCCGGTGCGTAGGATTTCGTCTTGCCAATTGGTGCTCACATTGGGGTCAAAATTACCTTCTTGCAATCCAGGATAGATTTGGTTTCCAGGAGTTACTGGATCGGCATCGTAGGCTTCGGAAGCGTATTGGCGGTATTGATCGGCATTTAATACATCCAACGTTTTGGGTAAGGCGGATAGGCCCGCATAACTGCTAAAACTGAAGGTGTTCTTACCTTGACGGCCTCCCTTGGTCTTGATGAGCACCACGCCGTTGGATGCCCTTGAACCGTATATGGCTGCACTGGATGCATCTTTTAGAACATCTACTGATTCTATGGCTTCAGCAGGTATGTTGTTCAAATTGTTGGTGGGTACACCATCTACTATGAACAGCGGTTGGTTGTTTCCAAACGTACCCAATCCCCTTATGGTCACGAAGGGTTCTGACCCTGGAGTACCGGTATTGGTCACCTGTACGCCCGCGGCTCGTCCTTGCAGCGCCTGTTGCACGCCTATGGCCGGGGTCTCCACCAAATCCTCACTGGTCACCGAGGAGATTGCATTGGTCACATTCACCCTACTCTGGGTACCGTAACCCACTAAAATGACCTCATCCAACTGACTAGCATCTTCTTCCAAGACAATAGTAAGGTTCGTGGCTCCGTTCACGGAGACCTCTTTGGTCGTGTAACCAATGTAACTGACCACCAATGTGGCGTTTTGATCGGCTGAAATGACAAAATTCCCATCAAAATCGGTCTGGGTGCCATTCGTGGTCCCTTTTTCAATGACGTTCGCACCTGGGAGGGGCACCCCATCTGGATCTACCACAGTACCGCTCACGGATTGTTGTAAATCTTTTGGTTCAATTTCTAGGGCATGGCCTGTTGCCACAAAGCATAATGCCATAAATAATGGCATTAGGCCCAAATGCTTTTTTGTTCCCTTACGAAAAAAGCTCCCTAACGGGATTAATTTCATGGGTAAAGTAAAAATTTTGGGTTTCATTTAGTATTTGTTTAGAGTTAAGCATTGTTAAATTCGTAATTTTACGCTTAAATACCAATAAATCACTAAAAATAGATGCAAAATGTAAATTTATTGATAAGATAATTTTATGTAAAGGGCTTTATTGAGTAAGAAACAGTTTTATTGTGGGTCCACGCCCAACACCTCAACAGTGCGACGAGTGCTGATAAAAATCTCTAATTTTACATAGTGTTTTGCTGCAGGGACGTAATTGGTTTAAGGTGCCCATAGCCAAACTATAAGGCCATATTAGTCGGTAACAAAGTTTTCGCTTCTAAAAAAGAAGGTTTCAGTGGTGCTTCCAAGCGAGGTCCATCCCGTTCCATAGCAATACACCAACAAAGATTTGTAGAGCCCGTATGGTTTTATTTTATGGTGGTTCCGACTACTTACTTTAGGGTAGGACGCCTGGCAGTTCAAGTGATTGACACTCTAGGTGGTCTTGAAACGGCAAATAGCAACTACACTACATCACATAGATGCTTTTGGGCCAAAAGTCATCGATATAAAGAAAACCGGTAAATAACATGAACAAATTGGTTTGTGTTGTGAAAATAACTGACAAGAAATGGACAGAAAATGATAGAATATGTTAAATTGGCTGAAAAGTAGCAGGACCTTTTATTAATTCAATTATATATGTTGCGAGAAATAGTACCGTTGGAAATGCAGGACAGTTTTTTGGTCTTTGATAGGGTAAAGCAAGTATTTGATTACCCCGTTCATTATCATCCGGAGTATGAACTGAATTGTATCCTTAACGGCTCTGGCATAAAGAGGTGTCTAGGGGAATCTATAGAAACCATTACGGATCATGAGCTGGTACTTGTTGGGCCGGACATTAGCCATGGGTGGAAACAATCGGATCAACCTAAAAAGGACATGCATGAAATTACGTTGCAGTTTCACAGGGATTTTCTTTGCAAAGAACTTTTGGACAAGACCATAATGAAGCCCATAAAGGATATGTTGTACAATAGTAGATATGGCATTGTTTTCTCTAAGGATACCTTGATTCTGGCGAAACCAAAACTACTTCAGCTTTCAAAGTTGTCCGGAATGGATTATTTTCTAACGGCCTTATCCTTATTGCACGATTTGGCCATATCCAGAAACCAAAGGTTATTGTCCGCCATTCCTGGAGGCAATGATTTTGATGAAAAAGACATTAAATTAAAAAGATTGACAGATTTTGTACATGCCAATTTCCACAAATCAATTCCCCTAAAGGCGGCGGCCAAAGAACTGGCCATGGGAGAGGTTACCTTCAGTAGGTTCATCAAAGGAAAAACGGGTAAGACCTATATAGAATTTTTAAATGATGTAAGGATCGGATATGCTTCCAGATACCTTATAGAAAAGAATGAGAACATATCTGAGATAGCCTATAAAACAGGATTCAATAATTTAGTGAGCTTTAATAGGACTTTTAAGAAACTGAAGGGAAAAACACCCACTCATTTTAGGGAGGAATTTTCAGGGATACATAGAACACTCTAGAACTAACGGGCCCATTACGTGTTTTTTTAGAAGACTGATACTGCAGGATTCTGTTACGGATTTAGTCTTTTTGGCAAGGCTTCAGCCATCAAATGTTCTTTTGTGAGAATCCTTTGCCATTTGACCCTTTGTATGGGTATGTTTGGGCACCATGCAACGGCCAAGTGTAGAATTACAATCGGATGTTAGTTGATATTGCCAACGCGAAATGGAGTGATGGTGTTAAAACGGACGGGTAGCGTTATTTTGGTTTGGATGGTTATGACCTTAATAAAGTTGGGATGATGGTGTTTGGTTTTGTATGGGTTAAAGGGGCCACACCTATGCTGCGCAAGCTACAAAAATTCCGGATGGGGTCTTTGAATGTGCCGCAAGCGGTACTTTTGGATGAAGAGGGTCTACTAAATCGAATTAAAAGGTCCAAAGGATAATCCCCGATGGACAAGGAGACCCGCAAAGAATCTGATTTTGAGATGAACCTTATTCTTTATCATTTTATCGCGTTAGGAGAGACCGGTAGGGACACCTCTTTTGTTGAACCATTGGAGGCTTCCAATAGCGCCGAAACGGCTTGGGTCGGTACCAGAACCCTTTTTGAACCTTGGGATAAATAACCGGCGTTATGGTAAAGTTCCTGATATACCCTTGCGCCATCTTCTAGTATGAACGTAATCTTGGTGTCCAACGGTCCATATTGCAAATAGGTGTCGTCCTTTTTTCTTTTTAAGATGATAGTGCTTTCGTTGTTGTTGGCCACCATGACCTTGGCCTCGCCCTTAACATGTGCCAGCGCTATGGCCCTACTATCCTTATTTTTGGTGTTGAAACCGCTTTGGGCCGCGGTGAGAGGGGTAAAACCAAACTGCCCATTGCCCAAGAGGACCGTGCCCAAGGAACCATCCAAGAATCCGCCCAAGGTTTCAGTATCCGTGCGGTTGCCCACCAATATAAGGTCTGGGAGAAGATCATCGTTTAAATGTGTAACGTAAGAACCGTAGATCGGGGCCATTTGTGCCTTTGAGGGCAATGCATGGAACACGAAGGAGCCGTCACCTTTATTTTCCATAATACCGCTTGCCAAAGTGGTCACTTCCTTCTCCAAGGCTCCTTGGCGTTCTGATGATGTAAAGAGATCTTTAAATGTTACTTCTGCATAGGCTTTATAGGAGGGAAAGCGTTTCTTAAGGGCAATGATCTGGGTGGCAATGGCATCCCTAGTGGGCAATGGATAGTTAACCCCTTGGGAATAATGGCCAATGATGGGGTCCATACTGCCATTTCCATCAAAATCCTTAGCTATCAAATGAATGGGTTCTTCAAACGAGGCCTTCAATTCCGCGTTTAGCCCGTAATTGCCTAGAATATAATCTATATCCCCGTCCATATCCAAATCCGCCCCATTGATGCTGTTCCAGAAGCCCGTGAGATTCGCCATGGGCGCACTTAATTTTTTCAGTTCCAGCTTTCCGTTGCTGTTCTCGAAAACTTGAGGGGCCATCCATTCGCCTACCACGATAAGGTCCATTTTACCATCGCCATTGTAATCCGTCCAAAGCGCGCTGGTCACCATGCCCAATGTTTCTAGATCGGGTGCAATTTCCTGTGTTTTGTCTACCAAAATCCCATTTTCGTTGACCAATAGTCTGCTTTGATCGGGCATGGGGTAGCTATGGGCCCTTAACCTGGCCCCCACAAAGAGGTCCAGGTCGCCATCACCATCAAAATCGGAAGCATTTACGGTACTACTGCTCACCGCTTTTTGCTCTAGATACTGCAATTGAAACCCACCTGTTTCCGTTTGCAAATAAAGTCGGTCTCGGTAAGCGTCCACTCCCGCTATGAACTCATTCCCTCCGCTGGCCAGGTAAATGTCCTTGAGACCGTCTCCGTCAAGGTCAAAAATGGCAATGCCCGCATCCTCGTGCCGCCAAGACTGCGGCAAAGGCACCTTTTTGGCCAGTGGACTGTCCGGTTGCTGTAAATGCACATAAGTGGTATCGCCATAGGCCTTTCCCATTACAACATCATCAATGCCATTGTTGTCCAAGTCCGCAATGGCCAGGGCAGGGCCTTCGCGGCTCAGCATCTTCAACAGTAGGGGTTGGTCTAGGAAATCCACATAATTGTTTTCTTTGTGTGCTAGGGAGGGCACGGTGTCTGGAACAAACAAAGGGTCTGGGCTTATCTGGACCGGTAGGCCCTTGCGCTTAATGCCTTTTCCATACGTCAGGTCAGACTTCTTGTTTATTGGCATTTCATGAAAGACCTCTACCTCTTGGTTGGGCCATTGAACCAAAACACTATCTACCATAGTGGCGTTTCCCAGGCCAAAATGCAGTCCATAGCCCACTGAAGAGGTATAGCCCCTAACCGGTCTATGCTCTGTATATTGAAACTGATTGCCGTGATGGACCCAAACTTTGGTGCCCAAGCCAAAAGGGTTTTGTGCTTTAAAGTGCACGTCTAAGGCAATATGGTTGTTCTTGGGATGTTGCCGTTCTTTGGTCTCGTTCCGGTAGATGGATGCCTTACTGTTCATGTTGTTGGTGACAATATCCAGATCACCATCCAAGTCCAGATCGGCATATACGGCCCCGTTGGATATCGTGGGATCCGTACTGATTTGGGCGCTGATGTTCTCAAAGGGGAAATCGCCCGTATTCTTGAAAAAATAGTTGGGCAGGTTAATGGGTTTCAGTTTGGCAAAGTTCTCATACTCCCGCTGTTCCTTGGCCTCTGGGGTCCCAAAAGGGTTGAGGCTTGCCTGCTTGCTGTAGGAAGTATAGTCCAGGTCCGTAACATCCTTACCATACCCATTGGAAATGAAGAGGTCCTTTAAGCCGTCATTGTCAAAATCAAATAGCAGCGGGGCCCAACTCCAGTCCGTTTTATGGATCTCGGCCAATCTGCCGACCTCGGAAAATATATTGGCGCTATTTCTCATTTGTAAGGTGTTGCGCACATATTGTGGCATGTACCCAAGGTTAAATTGTATGGATTGGGTATTGTAGTCCATGGCTGGGGTCATGGTCTTGTGGTGGTAGTTGGATTCTGGCAACATATCCATCTCCACAAGGTCCAAGAGGCCATCGTTGTTGAAGTCGGCAATGTCCAGCCCCATACCGTTATAGGAGGTCTGTGAAATGTAATCGGTTATGCGGTTGGTGAAGGTGCCATTGCCGTTATTGATCCATAGGAGGTCGTTGGTAATAAAATCATTGGCGCAATAGATATCATCAAAGCCGTCATTATTGATGTCCAAAATCCCCACCCCCAATCCATAACCTTCAATGGTGATACCCGCTTCTTCGCTGATATTGGTAAAGGTGTCGTCACCATTGTTTCTGTACAGGCGATCAGTGCTGAGCCCATGACCTTTATCCTTTATGGGGCGAATATTGTTATGGCCAAAAAGCTCCACGGCATTGGTAAGCAGGTACACATCAAGATCACCATCATTGTCAAAATCAAAGAAAGCCGCTTGTGTACTGTAGCCCTCGTCATCCAAGCCGTAGGAAGCCGCACTTTCTTTGAAGGTAGCATCCCCTTGATTTATGAACAATTGGTTTTTCGCCTTTATGGGATCGTCCTTATCCGCCATGCAGATATAAATATCTTGATGGCCATCTGCATTGATGTCCACGATACTTACGCCTGTGGCCCAGCCTGTGTTGGTGATACCGGCTGCTTGGGTAACGTCTTCAAACGTAAGATTGCCCTTGTTGAGGTATAGTTTGGAAGGCACCTTGTTTCCAGCAAAAAAGAGATCAGGCAGCCCGTCACTGTTCACGTCCAAAACACCTACTCCCGCACCATTGTAAATGTAGATGAAGTTCAGCGGGTTGAATTCTAGGTTTTCCTCAATTTCATTATTGAAATGAATCCCCGTTTTTGAAGGATCTAAGACAGTGAATAAGGCCTGATCCCCCTTTGTGTTGCAGGAGAGGAAACAAAGGACGCAGAAGAACAACCCTAAAAAATAAAATTTCACCTTCATAATCAATTGGCATTAAGAACAGTTATTCGTCTGCGTGTTCCGCCCGTTTTCAGTTTGGTCATAAAACTACAAAATAGAGGAGGAAAGGCATCCCTTTTTGTCCTGTTTTCTGTGTTTAGGTGGATGATTGTAGGTTGCAATAATGAAAAATTTATTCTGTCATATGGTGTTATAGGATTTTGACAGAATGGAGTGAAGACTAAAATCCATATAGTTATGCTCAATAGAATTTCCGAAGACTTTGAAATTCCAAAAGCGAAGTATTTTGTAAAGGGATAGCTCATCATTTAGCATTCTAAAAGAGGGGCTCGGATAGTCATAATTATTTCAAAAAATCCAGTAATATAATAGGGGACCGTGTTTAAAAAATCCAACGGATAAATAAATCATTTTTTTTTGGTTAGTTGCTTAACCTCATATTCACACTTTGCCAAATTCAATTGGCATTGATTGAAAACCGGCCCCCGCTTTGTTCCTAACTTTTGATTTGAGCCCTTGCAATGAAAGAAGCCATGGCGTTCATTGGGCCAACGTTCTGGTAGGGCTAGGGCTTGTTTGTGAGAACCTCATTTTTAAAGTCATATTGTCGCCTAGCGGCCACTTGCAAGACGGTATTGTTTTGCAGTGTCAATGCCCTGGTTTGTTTCTTATAGGTTTTTATCTGTTCAATATTTACAATGCAAGATTTGCTGATTTTGAAAAAGTGCGATGCTTCCAATAAATGGGTAAAGAATTTAAGTGTTTTTGCCACCATTTTTTTTCGGCCATTGGTCAAATGGAAAATAGTATAATTGTTATCTGCTTGCACATAAGCAATATCATTGGTGTATACTTTTTCAACAAAATTTGCCGATCCAATGTGCATATAACGGTATTGCCCATTGGTTTTGAAATTGTATTCCAGGCTCAAGAGGCGATCTAGGTGTTCTTGTGCGGTGATTTTTTCCTCCAGTCTCTCGAGGGCCTGGTTAAAATCAGTACGGTCAATTGGTTTTAATAAGTAATGAAGGGCGCTGTACTGAAAGGCTTTTACGGCATAATCATTATAAGCGGTTGTAAAAATGATGTCAAATTCTACCTTGGGCAGAAAAAAGTTCAAAAAATCAAATCCTGTTCGTTTTCCCAACACAATATCCAAAAGCACCAACTGTGGCCTTTGTTCTTTGGTGAGGGATATGGCTTCATCCACCGTTTTGGCCGTTCCACAAACTTGGAGCCCTTCCATATCCTTTACGAGATTCTCAAGGGCATGGATGCAGTGTGGTTCATCGTCTACGATAAGCGTTCTTATCATGCGTCTGTATCTAAGGTATAAGCAATATTTAAGACAACTTTTACGCCGTGCTCAAGAGCGGTCGTTTCAATTTTGCCAGAGGCTGTACCCCTGAGTTCGTTCCACAGGTCTAATCGTTGTTGAACGCTTCCACTACCAAATGATTTGTGTTTGCTATCGTAAGGGGGCTCTTCAGATTTCATGCCCGATCCATTATCCTGTATGATATAAGTGAGCTGATGGCCCTCTTCTTTTATTTCTATCCACAACCTCCCCGTATCTTTTTCTGCATTTGCCAAGCCGTGCCAGATACTATTTTCAACAAAGGGTTGAAGAATTGAAGGCGGTACAAAGGTGTTGTCTTGATCGATCTGCTCGTCGACCTTTATGGTGTAGTTAAAACCATTGTTCAACCTATGCTGTTCCAGATTTATATAGTTTTCCAAAAATTCCAGTTCCTCGGAAAGGGATATTTCCTGCGCATTGGAAAAGTCCAAGACGGAACGCATCATTTTTGAGAAACGAATCAAAAAACCACTTGCCGCTTGGTCATTGTTCTTTTGTATATAATCGTTGATGGAATTTAGCGTATTGAAGATGAAATGGGGGTTCAATTGTGCCTGTATAGCCCTTAGTCTAGATCGGGAAAGTTTTTCATTGAGCTCCGCTTCCTTTTTACGTTTTACTAGTAAAAAGCCAAAGACGATAGTCAGTACACCAACAATACCACCTCCAATGGCGGTATTTCGCAACAATACCTGCCGCTGTATGTTCGCTTGGTCCAGAGCCTTGTCCTTTGCAAAGTTAGCTTGTAAAACAGCTTTTTCCTTGTCGTATTCGTACTTGGCCTGCAGTCTTGTAATTTCATCTCTTTTATTTTCGGAAAGTATACTGTCCTTTAGGGTATTGGCCTCGTCAAGTTGCGAATACGCAGTTCTGTAATCTTTTTCTTTAGATGCAGAAAAAGAAATACCATATTTTGCTTCATAAATCAAACGATTATCAGCATTTTTTTTGGCATAAGTTAGACTTGTATCGAAACACTGACGTGCCAAATGAAATTCGTTAATACCAATATAGCTATCTCCTTTATTATGAAAGTTTATGGCCAGCTTTCCATAGTCGTTCAGATTTTTATTGATGGTTATGGCACTGTCAAAGTATTTTAGGGCTTCTCGATAATTTTTTAAATGACGATAGGTTACACCAATATTACTTAATGAAATGGCTGTTTTACCTATATTCTTTATTTTTTTATTAATCTGATATGAGCTCTGATAATTTTTCAAACTCTTTTCAAACTCACTCTTTTTTTGATATATATTCCCCATTTCCTCATACTGAGTTGCCATTAAAAATTCGTTGCCATTTTTTTCAAATATATCTAAGGCTTTTTGGTGCAGACTTAGGGCCTTATCAAAATTATTCAGTCTCTGGTATAGAATGCCCAAGTTGCCTTCCGCTGTGGCATAAAATATAGAGTGCTCTTGTTCAATTTCTTCAAACAATTTTTTCCCTCTTAGAAAATCATCCATCGATTTCGCATATGCTCCTAAATATATCCTGAAATATCCCAATGTCGTGGAGGCGTATGCCATGAGCAAAGTATCATTTTCCTTTTTAAACAGTTCATAGGCGCCTTCTATATTTTGGGAGGCCTTCTCATAGTTTGATCTTTCGCTGTAAAGAATTCCTTTGTTGAACTTCAATTTTGATAGGGGGACCGTACTATCTATTTTTTTAAAAATAATCTCTGCTTTGTCATAATTAATGAAGGCCAAGGAATCTTTTCCAAGACTTATATAGTTTTTCCCTAAATTCCCGAATGCAGAACCTAAAAGGAATGAATCCTTTAATTCTTTGTTTAGTGCAATAGCATCCTTCAATTTTTCAATTCCTTGTTCCGGATGGGCCATGGAGTAGAAATGTCCTAATTCTACCAAGGTTTCAACTTTTGTCTTCAAATGGGTTGAATTTTTCAACTGTAGTTCCAATGAATCAATAATATGTTGTTGGGATATCAATGGGTTGCTTATCAAAAGGAAGTACAAACAAAATAATGGTACGGGATATTTCATTTTCTGGTTGGTGTTGCTTAGTACGCTACAAATTAAGCATTATCTGCGCAAACCCCATTTTCTATATCCGGACAGGCACCCATTCTTACGTTCCCTAAAAAAGCGTATACGCACACTAAATAAAACAGCACACGTAATTTTTAGCATGCTAAATTTCTACCTGTAGAAATTACATAACCCAATTTGAAGCAATTCAAAGGGCAGTCTGTCTAGCTAAAGGCTGAGCCGTTTTGGGATATGGATTTTGAAGGTGCTGCTTTGGCATACCGGTATTTGGCCAAGGCAGCATACTAGAGAGGCCTCTCATTTTAAAGGAATTTATAACTATTAAATCTAGAAAAATGAGAAATTTAACAAAAGTATTGGTCGTAGTATTTGTAGCAGGACAAGGATTGACATCTTGCAGCAAACCGGAAACGATTGCCGAAGAAGAGGAGCTCTATGAGATTGTGGCAACAGAAGGGGACAACGGCCACGAAGATGACCGTGGCAATAATTAATGCGTGCCATAGCCTTAAAGCCATGTCTTAGCGGCATGGCTTTTTCTTTTTCAATATATTTAGGGTCAAATGTTTGGCATGGCCATGAGAACCATCCTTTTTGCGATTTTTTTTTCAGTGGTTTTTTCATGCAAAAAAGCGCCCAACGATTTGGTAGATCCACTAGAGACTAAAGTACAAATGCTGCTCAAGGAGGGCAAGGCAAATGGAGTTGGCCTAGATGAATCCAAAATTAAGTTGGATAGCGCCTGGTTATTGACAAAAGCAAGACCGTTAGATTCCTTAACTCTTAGTGTTATTTATGCCAAAAGTTATCTGCATTATCAATTGGAACAAAATGACAGCACAGACCACTATGATCGCTTGTTGAGAATGAAGGCTTTACAACTTTCCAACACCCATTATCTTGGAAAGGCACATATGAACTTGGGCTATGGATTCAGAGAGCAATTTGCCTACGATAGTGCCTATTACCACTTTAACCAATCTAAAAGCATTTTTCAAAGTCTAGGGGACAGCAGTGAAGTTGGCAAACGGTTGTTAAGTATGGCAATACTACAGCAAACCAAGGGCGATTATTTTGGAAGTAAGGAAACTTTGTCTGAAGCCTTGGATTATTTAGACACAGCAAAGGATAAGGCATCTGTTGCTTCTGCGTATAACGAATTGGCAACCAACCATAGAAGATTGTTAAATACCGAAGATGCCATTAAGGCCTACCAAAAAGCCGTTGACCTTGCTGTATCACATAGTGCTATATATACCTTTCAAAATAATTTGGCGGCCACTTTAACGGATGCCGGGAAATATGATAAAGCCATATCTCTTTTAGAAGAGTTGACAGAAAAATTGAAAACCAACCCACCCAATATTAAGTATGCAAGGGCATTGGACAATCTGGCCTACGCACAATGGTTGGGCGGAAAGGATACTACTCCAACAATGTTTTTTGAGGCTTTGAACATACGAAAAAAAGGGAATGACAAAAGAGGGCTTTTAGCGAGTTATAACCATCTTGGCGAGTTTTTTGCCAAGCAAAATGCAATGCTATCTGAACAATATTCGGATTCTGTCATCCATCTTTCTAGGGAGCTAAATACTCCAGCTGCCGAGACAGAGGCCTTAAAACGCATGATGGATCTTAAGCCTATGAAAACGCTTTACAAGGACCGTTATATTTTTTTAAAAGATAGTATGTACCAACAAGAATTGAAGGTAAAGACCCAGTTCGCCAAAATGAAATATGACGATGAGCAAAAGCAATTGGCTATACTACAATTGGAGAACGATAGGGAGCGAAAAAACGTGGAACTTGCCGAACAACGTACCCAAAAGGCCATTTGGTTATCACTAAGTGGATTATTGGTCATAGGTGGTATTTCAGCATATTATAGTTTGCGGCAAAGACATAAAAAAGAAAAACTGCAAGAGGTTTACTTCACCGAAAAAAGGATATCCAAAAAGGTCCACGATGAATTGGCCAATGATATTTATGGTTTCATGACACGATTGCAACATTCAAAAACTACGCCTGTTGACGAAGCGTTGGACGTTCTAGAGAATATTTATATCAGAACTAGGAACATATCGCACGAAACTGGAAGCATAGATACCCAAAATTTTCAGGACGAATTGAAAAAATTATTAAGACAGTTTAGAAACGATGATACAACAATTGCCGTAAAAGGTTTTAGTGCTATTAAATGGGGTAGCATATCAGAAGAAAAGAAGATAACGTTATACCGAATCTTAAATGAACTTTTGGTAAATATGAAAAAGCATAGCGGGGCCACCTTAGTTTCAATCGCTTTTGAAAACAAAAAAAAAGTGATAGCGATTGATTATTGTGATAATGGTAAGGGCGTGCAACTACCTTTTCAAAAAGGGGCTGGACTGTCAAATACGGAAAACCGTATAAAAAATAGTAATGGAACATTTAGTTTTGAATCTGAACCTGGCAAAGGAGTTAGAATAAAGTGTGCCTTTCCAATATAACCACCAAAAATGTTTCAAAAAGTATTGGTCGTTGAAGACTTGGACAGTATTGGTTTTGGTATCGCCCAAATGTTAAAGCAAGAAACAACCATAAAAGAAGTCCATCAATCGCTTTATTGTGATGACGCATATTTCAAGTTTCTTCGGGAACAGCAAGATCATATTCCCTTTGATCTATTGATTACCGACCTATCTTTTAAGATGGACCATCGGGAAAGTAAAATTAATTCTGGAGATGAATTGGTAAAAGCGCTAAAATCAAAACAACCCAATTTAAAGGCCATAGTCTATTCGGTAGAAAATCGTTCTTCAAAAGTAAGAGCGCTTTTCAACAATCATAAAATAGATGCATACGTGGTGAAGGGACGTAGAGGTCTCAAATACTTGGTTGAGGCCATAAATACAATCTCAAAAAATGGAACGTATACTTCACCTGACCTTTCAGGTTTTATGAACAGAAAAGAAGTTTTTGAAATAGATGAATACGATATTGAACTATTGAAACAACTTTCCAAAGGTTCTAGCCAAAAAGAAATCTCACTATTGTTTAAAAAGAAACATATTCAACCCAGCGGTATGAGCTCCATAGAAAAAAGACTGAACCGTCTAAAAGTGGAGCTGAACGCAAAGAATGTGATTCAGCTTATAGCTATGAGCAAGGATTTGGGTTGGATTTAGGTGTCGTTTCATCCTTATTTTTTGGCGTTTTAACTAAAAAATGAAATTCTACAGGTTGTCTTACGGGAACCCGTTAGGTCTTGACCTAATTAGACCTTATGTTTCTTTTTAACTTAAAACATCTACTGAAAATGAAAAGAATAGGATTAATACCCGTTATTATTTTATTGTTTGCCACGAGCTGCTCTAGCGATGAAGAACAGGGAGACCAAGCTAGCACCCTTACTAAACAGTCTCTAATTGGCACATGGGTGTGGCAGACCGCTCAAGTTACCGATGCAAGCCATCAACAAAGTGGAATTTTAGCTGTAAATGAGCCAAATTGTTTTGAATCTGATATTAAGGACAGGTTACTATGTAGGGATACCGAGAGCAACATCGTGGAAGAATGCCAAACCTTAGTACTATTTGATATCACATTTGAGACAAATGATATTTATGACATCAATGAAAACTATTCTAACAGAAGAATCCAAGAAGAAGTTGCAAATAATTGTGCCGTAATTTTGCACGACAACGAGCGAAGCAACTTTTTTACATCAGGGACATGGAACCTAGAAGAAGGCACTATCACTTTAAACCAAACCTATAAAAGATCAGAAATTACCTTATATGGGGAAAACCTTGAAAACGAAAGATTGGAATCGGCAACCAATACTTGGAAAGTGATTTCCTTCTCTTACAACAAAATGAGAGTTTTCTGGCGTACACTCGATCAAATCGATTATGAAATAACATTTGTGAAAAATTGATTTTTACAACACTTTATTGGGGTCAAGGGGTGAATCCAAAAAACACCGGTGTATTTTATCTGATTTTTTTAACCTTTCAACAAATTTTATAACTTATTTTCCGCCTTTACGGAAAGCCGTAAGGATTAGTGTTTTACAGGGTTTAGGTTTGTCAGGAGCAACACTAACCCTGAAAATGAACAGAAATCTTCTTTTATTGCTTTTTGCTATTTCTATATTCAGTACCTCGTGCGAAAAGAATGAAGTACCAGTAGTTGTTAATGAAATTATTGCAGATACCGTAGAAGAAGAGAAGCTTTCCGAAGAACCTTCGGTTGAAGAAAACCCAGAAGAACCCGTTTTTAGCGGGTCTATTACCGCTATTGAAAATTTTTATTCGGTTGAGTTAGTAGAATCACTTCAAGAATTAGGTTTTTTACTTAATACTGGTGATACACCACCCAATATAAACGGAACTTATTTTATTTCTCCTTTTGTCCTTGAAGCGAGCACAGTACCTACCGATACTGTTGGAAATATATTCGTTGATCAAACCCTAACTTTTTCCAATCAAAACAACGAAGCGCTAACAATCGATTTTCAAATAGAAGGCGGAGACCAGATTACGGTCGGTAATGGATCATTTATTACGGGTAACGACAACAATTTCTCGGTTTTTCTAATAAGCCAAAGCAGAACGGGAGAGTCGGTCTTAGTGGATACCGCCGTTTCCCTAACAGGTCAAATAGATAGTCTTGGTATACGGAACCTTAGATGGGCGGGATTAATGTTGGATGACAAAGGAGACCCGGATGACCTTTATATTCCAAACAACAGCGGAAGATTGATTTACGACTCCGATAAGCTATCCCCTTTAGAATCAAATGTGGAGGGTAAGAAAATTCCACGAACGTTAAGAGCGGCTTTTTAGAATAGCCAATAATCATACGAATCAATAAAACTAAAAAAATGAAAAAAATTACGTTTTACCTTTTTGCTTTATTTGCAATAGTATCAATATCCCAAATTACGGCACAAGAGACCATTACCAACAAGTCGGTTTTGGAAATGCAAAATCTGGGTTTCGATGATTTTATGATCATTGATAAGATAAACACTTCCGATGTGAAATTTGATACTTCACTTAGTGCTCTTGGCGCTTTAAAAAAGAAAGGGGTATCCTCGGAGGTCATATCACTTATGATGATGAAATCACGTCAAAACACACAATCAAAAACGGGTATATACTTTCAGTCTAAAGACGATGCGCTGGAATTGATACAACCCTCAGTTTTTTCTGGGACCAGCAGCAATAGTGTAGCCCAAAAACTTGTGTCCGGATTCATCAATTCAAAAGTAAAGGCCACATTGCCCAAGACACGGTCAAGTAATGAAATACGAAACAACAGACCGGAATTTACCTTTGTTTTTGACCCGTCCAGTGCCGGCGCGGACAACATGCAAAATGGACAGGGAGGTACCGAAATGATACCTAATTGGTGGTTCCGCGTGGCCAGCAATCCTAACGAGTTTGTATTGATACAACTAACGGTGAAGGAAAAAAAGAATCTACGGGAAGTGGTCATTGGAAAAAGCAGTGCATTGACGGATAGCCAGGGTATAGACCCAAAATTTGCCCTGCATTTTCAAATCGAGGAAATCGAGGGCAATAAATTTAAGGTTTCGCCCGACTATTTAGAGCCAGGGGAATACGCCTTTATGTACCAAGGCCGTGTACCGGCAGGCAGGGATAACCAATCGGTGTTCGATTTTTCTATACAATGAAAATAAATTGTCATATAAGGGTGTACAACAAATTGGAATCCGTTCTTGCACATGGGATGCGTATCGCCATATCCTTACTTTTCTTTTTGTTTTCAGTACTTGGTTGTGGTCAATCTAAAATGCCCTCTACCTCTTATGTGACAATTACGGAGGCCTCTCAAATAATTATCTCAAACCCGAGAAAAGCCTTGACCCTTCTAAGCGAATTAAAATCAACTTTTCTAACAGAAAGTAGCTTTGATATTTTGGAAGATGCCCTGATTTATCAATCTGTTGTTAGCGTAGAAAATACTATTTACAGTTTAAATAAGCACTATTCCAAGATATTTGTAAACCTGCGAAGCCTAGAAGAGGGTAGTGCACCTTTTTTAACCCAAGATGACAGCTATATAAACATTCATTACATGGCAAAATTTAGCGGATATATTTATAAGGCACAACAGAAAGGGGATGTTCTTTACAAAAATACAAGGTATGCAAGTATTTTAAGAGGTCTGATTGACGAGATAGAAAAGGTTTCTTTTAAAAATACAATACCAAAACAACAATTAATACAGTCAATAAAGGGTTTTTTGCCTTAGTGTTCCCACCATTAACAATCCAACGGCGCTAAGCTTTTAAACTGTAAACCTAATTTTAGACGATATCAAAAAACCGCCGCCAGTAAAATTATAAAGAGTACGAAACCTATTTCAAAAATCAGTTATTTCAATGAGAACGAATTTACCAATGATGAAAAAGGGATTGCCCTTTTTATTAGAAATGGCAATAGTCAAAAAAAGTGCGGGAAACTAATTACCAGGAATTCAGGGCCATTGAGGACGCTTATGACAGGTTGGCTCAGAAAATCGTTTCTCAATTATGATGTTTAAAGGCAAGATGATAAGATATAATGAATAGACCTCTGGATGAGCCAAGGTTTCATAAACAATTCCAAAAAAATAATCTTCAAAAACAAATGAATATCTATTTCAAAAAACTCTATGCCACGCTTGGAGCCTCGGCGCTTCTTTTTTGTATGGCATGTACTACTGAGGAAACAGAGGAAGAGTTAGAGGCAGATTTGGAAGTTAGTGCAGAACTGGTTACGTTGCGCAATCAATCTCGCTCTGTGAACCCCCATAATACAGTTAAAGGAATTTTATGGGACAACACCGCTTATACGAATATCGATTTAGCGATTGGACTCACGGGCGGATTCAACGTATCTTTTGTCTTGGGTGATTTTGGGGCCAATGATGCGGATGCCATACTGGATATGCAGATGCGCATAGCCAGGAAATCTGTGTTGGATTATAATAGGACACAATTTGGCGATAGCGTTTTATATGCTACAGCCTACGCCTATAATTTGAGAGATGCCGTTATGGACCGGACTTTTTATACACTCACGAAAAAAGGTGGGGGCACCCTCTTTGTTACAAAAAATGGGAAATATCGGGTGGAATCCTACCCGTTTGGTGATACTTTTGATCCAGATAATGCGTTTTCTACCGCTGCGCGTTTTGCCTCAAATGACAACGGCCTCTATGATGATGCAATTGAACTATTGAATGCTAATCTTTATTATTTTGAAGATGAAATATTTGAGGCCGATGAACAGGTCACCATTCCAATGCATCTTTTTGCGGACTATAGGATGCTGCTGCATTTGAGGTATTTAGTGAAGCAAGGGGCAACCAATATCCGTTTGGCTGGTGAAAATGAAATGGGCACAACCTTTGAGTACGAACTATTGGCCACATCAGATTTGCTAGCCCTGGCCAACCAGTTTGAGGAAGATGACCTTGAATATGTGTACTTTTTTGCAACGGGGGATTATCGTATCGACTATTTCCGTGGTTTTGTGTTCAGTAGTGAAAATCCAGAACCGTCAAACCATGATATTGAATATAAATTTGGGCAACGGGTTACGGAGTAATGGTGTATGTAGAAGCCTTTTTTTCATATAAAATCCCTTTTCCCCATTGTAACAGCACTATAACCATTAACTGCATTTCACGCAACAAAAAGCCCCTCAAGTAGAAGGGCTTTTGCACTTTATAAAAGTACTATTTTGTAATAGGCTATGGGTTTGGGGTTAAAGAACGCCCACAAGGGCCAATAGGGTACCAACGGCCACTACGGCCAAAAATGCGTTCATGGCAATGATCAATACAGAAAGGTAGCTGTCCACGCCTGTTTTAAAGTTTAAATGGTTCATAACGTACTGTTTTTAAGGTTAATGGACTTCAAGTTAACGTTTTCAACGAGGCTGGGCACAACTTTGTTGCTAAGGTGCGTTACTTTGTTGGGAAAAGGGGATGTTTTGTGGTAAGTAAGGCGCAAAAAGTGTGTTTCAACGATAAAAATGGACATTTAATCGTTGTTTTAGACCATATAGGGCATAAAAAAAGCACCCCTAGCTATGAGGTGCCCTATACATTGAATAGCGGGTCTATTTGTACCTCTCAATCAATGATCCCGAGGGTATCCAAAATCAAGGCCACCGGAATGGCTATTAAAATACCGATGAGGCAGGCAATCATCAATTTAAGAAATCCGTTGAGCAGTTTTGTGCCCGCTGTTAGTTCTCTTCCCATAATCCTTTAGTGTTGTTTTGCTACAAGATAACTATTCTAAGCTAAAGCACTGTAATGTAGGGCTATAATTCCGATTAAAGCCTTTAAAAATCCCATCAAAGCAGGTTTTGTTTTTGCCGGATTCCAAAAAAAAGCACATCGGGAGAGGCCCCTGATGTATCGTGGCCGCTACTTTTTTACCAACGTATCCGCTGGGCCAAAGCCAGATGCCAAAAGGGGTTTCAGTGAATCTTTTGCCTTTCTTGGTTGCGGTCTGTTCTTTTCGTTGGGCATTGGGGTTTTTGGCCCTTGGTTTTCTTTGTTGGATGGTATTTTCCAATGGGGAAGAGGCTCCGTGGGCTCCGCAGACTGCTTTGAGCCCAAAATACCATCGCGACAAGCCATGAGGCAGGTCATAATTAGTAAAAGGAGAATTTGGGGATATTTCATAAGTAGCATGTATGTTTCTATAATAAGGTACGGAGGTAGGCCATGATTTGGACGGTTGCTCCTTTGTTCGTTAGTATATATTGGGTGTTCCAAGCGCCCATGGTTTTGCTTTTTTCCCTATCGTCCATTAGGCCATCCATCGCCCTGCTGAAACCTGAAGGACCGTCTATGGAAAGAATGCCACCCTGCTCCACCAAATGTTCGGCTTCTATAAATCCGTCGTACTGGGGACCTATGATAATGGGAACGCCGAATACGGCCGCCTCTAAGGTATTGTGCAGTCCGGTGCCAAAAGCACCCCCCACATAGGCCACATCGGCATAACTGTAGATTTTGGTGAGCAGGCCTATGGTATCCACAATGAGCACAGTAGCGTTCCGCATCTCCTGCTTGTCCCGTTCGGAATACAAGAGTGTTGGGTGTTTAATGGAGGCCTTTAGACGTTCAATGTGGTCTGGCCGTAGCGTGTGCGGCGCCAGAACAAAGCAGAGGTTTCGCGGATTTTGGTTGATATACGGCACGATCACTTCATCATCTTTGGGCCATGTGCTTCCGGCCACAAAGCAAAATCGGTCTTTGGTGAACTCCTCCATGAAATCCAAGGAATTATCGCGTTCAAGAATCTCCGAAACCCGGTCCAAACGGGTGTCTCCGGCTATGGTTACATTTTGAATGCCTAGGTCCTTTAGCAGTTGCTTGGAGGTTTCGTGCTGCACAAAAAAATGGGTCACTTTCTTAAGGGCCTTTCGCATAAATCCGCCATAGGGCCTAAAGTAAATCTGCTCCTTTTTAAACACTGCGGAAATGAGGACCAAGGGTATGCTCCTTTCCTCTAGGGCTGCAAAATAGTTGGGCCAGACCTCATATTTTATGAACAGTGCCAGTTGCGGACGGGCAAGATCCAAAAACCGTTTTACTTTTTTTGGGGTATCCATGGGCAGGTACGCCACAACGTCTGCGGCATCGGTATTTTTCTCTACCTCAAACCCTGAAGGGGAAAAAAAGGTGAGCAGCAGCTTGTAGTGGGGATGGGTGGCCCGTAGTTTTTTCATGATCGGCAGGCCTTGTTCGTATTCGCCCAAAGAGGCGGCATGTATCCAAATCACCTTATCCTTATCCGTAAGGGCACCCTCAAGCATTGCGGCCGTGCGCTGCCTTCCTTTTACAAAGAGGGCAATTTTGGCATGAAAAAGGGCAATCACCTGTAGTACGGCCCAAGAAAGGGAGACAATAAGGGAATAGAGTAGCGACAAACCTAGAGCTTTGCGGCTAAATTACGGTTCTTTCCATAAATGCATTGAAGGCGGTTTCGTATTTTTGTACCGATTTAAAAAAGACCAATGAGAAAAATACAGATGGTTGACCTGCAAGGCCAATACCAAGACATCAAAGAACAGGTGAACACGGCCATTGCCCAAATTTTGGAAACATCCGCGTTTATCAATGGTCCGGAGGTGCACGCCTTCCAAAAGGAACTGGAGGATTATCTTGGCGTAAAGCACGTCATTCCTTGTGCCAATGGCACGGATGCCCTACAGATCGCCATGATGGGCTTGGGCCTGCAACCTGGTGATGAGGTCATTACGGCAGATTTCACCTTTGCCGCCACTGTAGAGGTCATTGCCCTTTTACAACTGACCCCGGTCTTGGTGGATGTGGATCCGGACACTTTTAATATAGATATTGATGCCGTGAAAAAGGCCATTACCCCCCGAACAAAGGCCATTGTACCGGTGCATTTGTTTGGCCAATGCGCAGATATGGATGCCATTATGGCCATGGCCAATGAACACGGTCTTTTTGTCATTGAGGACAATGCGCAGGCCATTGGGGCCAAATATACCTCGCGCAAGGGTGAAAAAACCATGGCGGGCACCATAGGCCACGTGGGGGCCACTTCCTTTTTTCCATCCAAGAATTTGGGGGCGTACGGGGATGGCGGGGCCATTTTCACCAATGATGATGCCTTGGCACATACCATTCGGGGTATGGTGAACCACGGTATGTACGAGCGCTACCACCATGATGTGGTTGGGGTGAATTCCCGGTTGGATTCCATACAGGCGGCCGTGCTCAGGGCCAAGTTGCCCAAGCTCAATGATTATTGCGATGCCAGGCGCGCGGCGGCGCGCTCCTATTCCAAGGCCTTTATGGGTCAGCCCCACATAAAGACCCCCAAGACCGTAAATGGCTGCGAAGGCATTTGTGATACGTGTGATTGCCATGTGTTCCATCAATATACCCTACGCATTACCAATGGAAAAAGGGATGCCCTAGTGAAACACCTTCAGGAAAAGGAAATCCCCTGCGGGGTCTATTACCCCATTCCCTTGCACAAACAAAAGGCCTACGCGGATGATCGATATGATGAGCGGGATTTCCCCATCACCAAACAATTGGTTCAGGAAGTGATTTCCTTGCCCATGCATACGGAGCTGGATGAAGAACAGTTAGCCTTTATAACAACGACGGTCATCGAGTTTGTGAACGCCCAAGTTCAAGATGTCTTAGTTTAGACGTGGCAAGATTGAAAATCGGAATTGATAGGTTCATTTGCCTACAAATAGAAGGCCCGTGATCATTTCAACTAAAAAAGAGACAGCACATGAAAATACTGGTAACCGGCGGACTCGGATTTATAGGCTCCCATACCGTGGTGGAATTGCAGAACAAGGGCTTTGAAGTGATCATAATTGATGATTGCTCCAATTCCAAGGAATCGGTTTTAAACGGCATTGAGGCCATCACTAGGAAAAAACCACATTTTGAGCATCTGGACCTTAGGGACCGCAGCAAGGTGGAGGAATTTTTTACCCGCCATACGAATGTAGAGGGGGTAATCCATTTTGCGGCCTCCAAAGCGGTAGGCGAGAGTGTTGAGAACCCGCTCTTGTACTATGAAAATAATCTGGGTTCGCTCGTCTACCTTTTAAAGGAGCTCTCCAAAAAGGACACGGCCCACTTTATATTCAGTTCCTCCTGTACGGTGTACGGCCAAGCGGAC
>CAKZLG010000185.1 GCA_937125035.1 uncultured Maribacter sp.
TCAGTTCTAGATAGACTGTGGCATCAGAGCCATGGGCAACCCAAAATGACAATGCAATGAAACTATTTTTGACCGCCTTATTTTTAGTTGTGGGCAGTATGGAACTTTGCCCATTACAGGAGGTGGAAACCCTGGTGGGCAGCTATGAGGGCAAAACAAATCAAATCTATGTTTTCTCCGTTGGCCGCCAAGCAGCAATGCAATTCCGGCACGTGGCCCCAGAAGTCATGGACAGCACCAATTTGGATGACCCCGCGCTGATCGGGGGCCTTTACGAAGTATCCTTTACCCAAGTGCCTAGTACGGGGCATGATGATTTTGAACGTACCATTGTAGGACTACGCATCATTCAATGATCAGTACGGCAATGGATTATTTCAAAAGACGGAAATCTTTTTGTTATTTTGCGCCACACATAAATTTTTTGGATGGAAGTTCTTGGTATTGATATTGGCGGATCGGGCATGAAGGGCGCATTGGTGAATACCCTTACGGGCGAAATGCTCACTGAGAGGCATCGCATACCCACCCCAAAAGGCAGAAAACCCAAGGACATGGCCAAGGTAGTGGCACAGATTGCGGCCCATTTCAACCACAAGGGCCCCATTGGCGTTGGCTTTCCCACGGTCATTAAGCACGGGGTGTGCAAGTCCCCTGGAAATCTGCACAAAAAATGGTTGGGCCTCAACGTTAAGGAGCTCTTCAGTGAAGCCACAGGGCTACCCGTAACAGTGGTCAACGACGCAGACGCCGCGGGCTATGCCACTATGAACTATGGTATTGGCAAAGGGAAACAAGGCCTTGTCGTGATGATCACCATTGGTACCGGTCTGGGAAGCGGAGCCTTTTTCAATGGGGAATTGATCCCTAATTTTGAACTGGGGCAGATTCCTTATAAAAAGTATCCTAAAATTGAGCTGTGGGCAGCAGATTCCGCCAAGGCGCGGGATGACCTCAGCTATAAAAAATGGGGCAAGCGCTTCAATAGGTTTTTGGAACTGGTTGAACTCATCGTGTCCCCAGACCTCATCATTCTTGGAGGAGGGGCGTCCAAAGATTTTGAAGAATACAGGTCCTGCATCAAAATAGATACACCGGTAGTGCCCGCAGAGCTCCGTAATTCAGCAGGGATCGTTGGTGCTGCGGCCGCGGCACTGCACCAAGCTCCTATAGATTAAGGGGACAAGCACGTTCTCCGTTTAACATTCCGCATGAACCGACTAAAATAAGTCACAGGGCCTTGTGTCCTGCACTGGACGCCCTACGGGCTTCATAATTTTCAGCGACAATGACATCAAACTTTTTGCGATCATTGAAATTAAGGGCCACATGGTCCTCCCGTTCCTGACCTCCAAAGACCACTTGCAGTTCTTTGTTCAATAGGGCATCCAATGAACGCTTGGCCACATAGGCCGGAGCGTCCATCTTTCGGTCCTCAAATTTTTGCATCATATCCGTATCGGTAGCCGTGGGAAAAGAGCAAGTGATGTGCACGTTGTCCGGGGCCAGCTCCCGGCGCATACAATCGGAAAAATGCCCAATGGCCGCCTTGGTACTGCCATAAACGGCATAAAAGGGCATTCCTAAAAGACCAAGACCAGAGGAAATGTTCAATATATGTCCATCCCCAGAGGATTTCAGTAAAGGAATGCAGTATTTTGTGAGCAAAAGTACCGCGGTAAAATTCACCGCCACTTGATCGTACAGTTCCTCATCTGGCAGTTCTTCCAATGGCCCCGCGGAAATAATCCCGGCATTGTTGATCAAGATGTCCAATTGGCCCCATTTGTCCTCTATACGGGCCGCTGCTTCGCGCAGCACGTCAATATCCGCTACATCCCCGGCGATCTTGAGTATTTTCACGTCTGGGTATTCTTCCTGGAGTCCTTTCAAGCGGCTCTTGTCTCGCGCAATAATGGCCAGATGGCTCACCCCACGCCCAATAAGTTCTTCTACAATACATCTACCAATACCCCGGGTACCCCCTGTAATCAAGACTTTTTTACCTTGTAGCTCCATTGTATACTGTGTTCGTTTCTGGTTGAATTTCCATCATAATGTAGGAAATTTAGTAGGTGTCTTCCTAATTGAGGAGCGCCCTTTGGTAAATAATTATTGAACTGCCATAATTGTGCAAAGTTATTTAGGAAGTTCTCAAAAAGGGGGTTAAAATACCACGGGAAACATACATAGGCCCATGTGGATACTGTGCTGAACCTATTGGGGTCCAAGAAACACCACACCCCAAGGTTTTAAAGCACTTGGCCCCGCCGGAGGTATTTATCCTCTGGCGGGGCCAAGCGGTGAATACATCACCATAATCAAATATGCTAATTTCTTACCTTTTAGGCAATTTTATTGCGCTTACGATCATTTTCCGTAAGGTATATTTTCCTTAACCGTAGGTGCTTAGGGGTCACCTCAACATATTCATCTTTCTGTATATATTCCAAAGCTTCCTCCAAGGAGAATTTAATGGCCGGCACGATCTTGGCCTTGTCATCCGCCCCAGAGGACCTTACGTTGCTCAGCTTCTTGGTCTTGGTGATGTTCACGACCATATCATCGCCACGAGAATTTTCCCCTATGACCTGACCTTCGTAGATATCCTCCCCGGGATCTACGAAGAATTTGCCCCTATCCTGTAATTTATCTATGGAATAGGGTATGGCTTTTCCGGTTTCCATAGAGACCAAAGAACCGTTTTGGCGTTGTGGAATTTCCCCTTTCATGGGTTGGTATTCCAAAAAGCGGTGGGCCATGATGGCCTCGCCAGCGGTGGCCGTCAACAATTGGTTCCTAAGACCGATGATACCACGTGACGGTATGAGGAATTCACATAACATCCTATTGCCTTTGGCTTCCATATGGGTCATTTCCCCTTTTCTGATGGAGACCATTTCCACGGCTTTTCCAGATACCTCTTCGGGCAGATCTATGGTAAGGTGCTCAATGGGCTCACACTTGGCCCCATCAATCTCCTTGATGATCACCTGCGGCTGACCGATCTGCAGTTCGTAGCCTTCGCGCCTCATGGTCTCTATCAGTACAGAAAGGTGCAGCACCCCCCGGCCATAGACCAAGAATTTATCCGCACTGTCCGTTTCCTGAACCCGAAGGGCGAGATTCTTTTCCAGCTCCCGTTCCAAACGTTCCTTGATGTGCCTTGAGGTCACAAATTTGCCATCCTTTCCAAAAAACGGACTATCATTGATGGTGAACAACATGCTCATGGTAGGCTCATCTATAGCGATGGTCTTCAACCCCTCCGGATTTTCCAGATCTGCCACAGTATCCCCAATCTCAAAGCCTTCCACACCTACCAAGGCGCAAATATCCCCAGTGGCCACTTCCTGTACTTTTTTACGGCCCAAACCTTCAAAAATGAAGAGCTCCTTTATTTTTGATTTTACGATCCTACCATCCCTTTTTACCAAGGAAATGGGCTGGCCTTCTTTTAGGGTGCCCCGCTGTAGCCTGCCTATGGCTATTCTGCCGGTGAAGGAAGAAAAATCCAATGAAGTGATCAACATCTGTGTATTGCCTTCTTTGGGCTGAAAGGTGGGAATGTGCTCAATCACCATATCCAATAAAGGGGCAATGGAATCGGTCTCGTTCTTCCAATCATCGCTCATCCAATTGTTCTTAGCGGAACCATATACGGTGGGGAAATCCAACTGCCATTCTTCAGCGCCCAATTCAAACATAAGGTCAAACACTTTTTCATGTACCTCATCCGGGGTACAATTTTCCTTGTCCACCTTATTGATGACCACACAAGGCTTTAACCCCAGGTCTATGGCCTTTTGAAGCACGAAACGGGTCTGCGGCATGGGACCTTCAAAGGCATCCACCAACAAAAGCACGCCATCTGCCATGTTCAGTACACGCTCTACCTCGCCCCCAAAATCGGCGTGGCCAGGGGTGTCAATGATATTGATCTTAGTATCCTTATAGACGACGGAAACGTTCTTAGAGGTAATGGTAATGCCCCTTTCCCGTTCCAGGTCGTTGTTGTCCAGAATAAGGTCGCCCGTGTTTTCGTTTTCACGAAACAGGCTGCAATGGTACATGATCTTATCAACCAAGGTTGTTTTACCGTGGTCTACGTGTGCGATGATCGCAATGTTTTTTGTATTGGACATAAGGCCTCATTTTAAGCCGGCAAAGATACTGCTATTTTTTAGTGGGCGCTATAAAGTTGTGTTATTTTTATCTTACTGATTTAGAACCAGTTTCACCAAAAATAGAGTTACTTTTTTCCGTGCCCAGTGACCCAGCCCACCTTTAGTTCAAAAAGTATTCCTGCGGAGGGGGAATTGTTGCCGCTATAAAAGGCAGGGCCCAAGGAAGTTCCCCAATAAAACCCGGATTTGTAGGTTCTTTGAATGCCATAAACGACCCCTCCTACATAAAGTATGGGCACATCATACTCAAAGTTGGCCAACAAGGGCGCCGTAATCTGTGCCCTGTTTGTAAAGGCCACATAATCACCAGAGTTTCCGGATATATGTTTTCCTTTGATGAGCCTCCGTCCAAAGTTGGTGAAGTAGCGGTAGTCGGCTCCCACATATGGAAAAATATCAAACGCGCCGTTCCAATCCGGGATAAGGCCCATCTCAAAATTATACGTTGATCGTTGTCCTGCGCCAAGTTCATAATTGATACCGGGCAAAAGGGCGTTCACTTTGAAGAGGCCCGCCTCCACGTTATGGGCTGATTGGCCGTGGGCGATCCATGATCCTACAAAAAGACACATTAAAATTATTTTCTTCATGAACCTTGGGCCGTATTTGTACTGTTTTTCACAAGGAATCTGCGCCCCGACCTCTTTACTCAAAGACCGGCATCCTAGATTTGCGTTTGGTGGCCACCCAGCCGAATTTAAAGTTCACTAAGGGCCCAAACCCATTGGGCACCCCGTCTCCCCTATAGTACCCAGCGCCCAGTTCCGCATCAAAATTAAAGCCCCCTTTATAAGTTCTTTGAATGCCATATGTAATGCCATACACGCCCAAGTTGAAATCCTCAGGGCCCTCTATGTTGGTGGCCAATCTCATTTGGGAGAAAAAGATACTCCTAGTGGCGGCGATATAATTTCCTGAATTTCCGGAAACGTTTTTGTTTTTACGGATTCGCCTATTCATATTATGGTAGTACCGCACCCGGGTGTGCAAGGTCAGTCCCAATGCATAGCCTTCTTCATAGGTGGCATAGCCCAAGCCCAAGCCGCCAGAGGCGCTTACATTTTTAATGATTCCTATTTCGTAGCTTATTCCAGGACTTAGTAAATCAAACCGAAACTGATGCCTTTCCAGGTTCACTAGGCCGCTTCCCTTTTCGGCCAGTTGTTGGGCCATTAATGGGCCCATGGCCAGAAGACAAAAAATGGGCAAGGCCCAAACCATTTTACGCATAAACTCTGTTTTGTAACTAAATTAAGCGCTAAACCCCAGCGCAGCGCAATTTTAATGAAAATTTAGGATATGGAGGGGAGATGTTGGTTGGTGGT
>CAKZLG010000186.1 GCA_937125035.1 uncultured Maribacter sp.
GCTGGTACGGATGGCAGGTAGTTTTGAAGGTTCAACGCAAGAGGGTAGGGCCATGGAATGGCAGGAACAGTATCGTTTCTTTGTTGACGGGCATTTCAATAAGGTCAGAATGCGCCGAGGGGATACCCTTAGTGCCATGGGTACCTTTGAGGCCGTGGAATATGACAATGACGTACAAGATTACTTGGAGCTTTCCTTTAGCCAAGGAACACCATTGGCAGGCAGTTGTTTTGGCAATGATAAGGAACTTCTGCGCTATCTGAACGATACCACCTTGATCAGTACATGGCAGGAGTGCGATGGTCCTGGACTTGAATATGTGCTGCAGCAGTACTAGAGCACCATTAAATTACAACCCCTAACATCCGCGTGGTCAAAACGACCCAAGACCTCAAAAGTTCCGTCTTCATGAACCTTCCCTAAATCCTGTGTGGCTATAAAAGCGCAGGAATCCCTATTGGCCAAATCAATGATGTTGAGTCCGCCGGTCTTTCCATGTGGCTGCAGCGCCATGGGGTCTTCCGTGTCCCGTGCCAGTACTTTCATCCATGGGGGTGTTTTAAAAGCACCGTGGTCCATGGAATAGGCCTGTGACAGCAACTCCGTCATTCCATATTCAGAATGTACTTGGGCAACACCAAGTCCTTTCTTTAGGACATCATGTAGTTCCTCTCGGATCATTTCCTTGCGTCTGCCTTTCATGCCACCGGTTTCCATGACCGTGGTAGATCGTAAGGTCATTGGGAACTGTACCGCCAGATCCAAAAGGGCAAAGGACACCCCAATGAGCAGCGTTTTGATGTTTCTGGCCTCCAAATGGCCCAGCTGTGCGGCCAGTGCGGTTAGGTCATTAAGAAAAAAACCACTTTCGGCGTACTTTGATCGGGTAATGAAATCCTCTACCATATAGATCAAAGAAGAACCTTGGCGTTCCAAATAGGAAGGCAGCAGGGCCAGGACACAATAGTCCTGTACAGGTCCGTAGAAGTGCTCAAAGCCTGTTCGGAAACTTTCTTGGTACAAGGCGGTACGTTGTACAAAATGGCTACTGGTAGCCACGCCCGTGGTACCACTGCTCGTAAACACGGTCTCCGGTCTAGAGCGGCCAGAAACCACTTTTTTGGTTTTAAAGAAACCTATGGGCAGAAAGGGAATTTGGGATGGATGTTTCACCGTTTCCGGGCGCACGCCCAAGTGTTGGCAATAGGCCTGGTAGATATTATTGTGCACATACTGGTAATGAAAAGTGGCCAAGGCGGCCTTTGAGAACTCGGTCTCACTGGCAATTGCGAAAATGTGTTCCTGTTCTAGGCCCTGTACCATGGCTGCAAAGGTAGCGAACCGTGCCCTAACCCAAGGAATAGTGGGGTTATTTTACCACCAGCTTACGGTTTATAGTGCGATCGTTTTCAGAAACCTGTACCATGTACACCCCGGGCGAAAGCCTCGAGATGTCCAGTATCTTGGAAGCTATTCTATCCGTTAGGACAAGTTCTCCAAAGACATCGTACACGTTCACTACTTTATAGGCATTATGATCTGTGGTGATATAGACCACATCTGATGTGGCCGGGTTGGGGTATAGCTTAAACCCCGATATTTCATGGTCTTTGGGCAAAACCGAATGGGCCTGTTCTTGACCGAAGGATAAAAAGCATATACCCAGACTGATGAGCAAGTAGATTTTCTTCATGGGGATATTGATTTGGGATCAATGACCCAAAGGTAGGAGAGGAATGGAGAGGGGCCCATTTTTTGTTGTGAACACCAACAAATTGTAGGTCAATGAGATAGGGCTTGTCATTCATCGATGTTTTATGCCTTTCATCGACAGGGAATGTGACTCATTTAAAGAGGTGGTAGTGGTGCTTACTTAACGATAAGCTTTCTTGTGGCCATTTTGTCCTTTTCAATAACGCGAAGTACGTATACCCCGGCATCCAGGTCTTCAAGGTTCAGTTCCCTGCCTAAAATGGTGGTTTTGAGCACCAAAGTTCCCAGAACATCGTAGATCATGATTTCTTTGGGACCGTTTGCCGTGGTGGTAATGTACACCCTAGCTTGGGTCACCGGATTCGGATACATACTGAAACCATCAATATCCCCTTTGTTTTGGCTTGTTTGGCCAAAAGAAACGGATGAAATGAAAAGTAATACGATAATGTAAAAGTGCTTCATGTAAAGCTGGTTGCAAAGGGTATGCCACAAATATAGGAATTATATGGCCTGAATGTCAATAGGATAGAATCCTTTCTTTCATTTATTCGATGAAATGCAAAAAGCCCGCATTATGCGGGCTTTTTAAAGAGATGTTCTAATTTTAGAAACTTACACTATATCCTAAGGAAATAGCCTGGCCCGGGTCCCTAAAGGAGAAGATACGGTCTGCCGTACCAAAGGATTTGTACCTGCTTTCAATTTCGTCTGCCAAGATATTGGAAAAATTCAAAGAGATTTTGTTGTTCCTGTCCTTTCCAAATTCTTTACTAAGATTGAGTTTCAAATTATGAAAGGGTTGTGTAAAGACATCGGGAATGTCCCCATTTCCCACAATTTCCAACGTTTCTCCTTGAACATTGTAGAAAAGGCCACCTTGCCAACCATTATCAGTGCCGTTGTAGCCAAATCCAAAATTAACCAAGAAAGGGGATTGCCCCTGTAGTTGCCTACCATCTGGTAATTCTTCCCCATCCCTAAGGTTATCCGTACGGGCCTCACGTTCATCATCATTGAATTCTTGGTTGGATTCAATGATGGAAAAGTTCGCATTCACATACCAATCCTTTAAGCCAGGGATAAAGTCCATGCTTTTCCGTACTTCCAGTTCGGCGCCTATTACCGTTGCATCAGCTAAATTGAGCGGTGTAAACTGTCCTCTCGCCTCCCTGATAAAAGTCAATTCTATGGGGTCGTTGAAGGTTTTGTAAAAACCACTAACGGCAAAGAAGTTAGTGCCTTCCCCATAACTTTCAAACCTTAGGTCAAAATTGTTGATGTACGTAGGCTGAATATCTATATTTCCTATAAAGAAGGTGCTGGAAACGGGATCAAAGATCTCTGCTATGGAAGCCTCTTTGAACGAGGGCCTGGCGGTAGTTCTGGAAAAGGAAGTCCGCACTTTACGGTCACCATCTTCATTAAGGTCGTAAATAAGGTTGGCAGAAGGGAAAAAATCCAATTTGTCCAGGATAGTGGCATTGTCAAAACGCGTTCCATCTTGGCGCTCTCCGGTATATATCAACTGAAATTGTTCTGCGCGCACCCCAAGGATGGCATTGAATCTTGGGGAAAGTTTAAATTCCTCAGAAACATAACCGGCCGCCACGGTGATATCCGAATCATAGGTGTCTGAAATATTTGAATCCCTACGCACAGCCGTACCGTCTCTTGTGGTAGGATCGTAGATGTTTCCTGGCGCAAGAACCAAATCTGCATCCCCTTCAAAGGTAAGGCTGAAATTGCCCCCAGATCCGTTTTGAATGGGAAATGCAAATTGATCAACAATGAAGGATCTGTTTTTAAAAGTGTAGGCACTACCTATTTTGAACTTGGCATCACGGCCAAACAACTGGTGCTTGCGGGTAACATCAAGCTTACCGGCGAGGTTGATTTCCTCTAGATCGCGCCAAATACGGGTGGGGTCTCCAGATTCACTGGGAGAAATGGTAAAAGTGCCATTTTGGTTGACCCTAAAGGGCGTTACCCGAAAATCCTTATCAAAGATCTTGGATAGTGTGGGCGAAAGTTTCCATTCTATGTTCCAACTGGCATCTTCATTGGTGTGAACGCCATTCAGCAGTACGTTGGTAATGGAGCGCTCCGTGTATACGAGGACATCTCTCTTGTTTACGTTGGAGTTTACCCCCAGATTCTCTTGCGTAAGTATGGATGCACTGGATTCGCCGTTTTGTATGTGTAGCACGTTTAATTTGTATTTGGAACGTTCTGTTTTCAAGGCAAGCCCTGCTAAGCCGGTCAAGAGCACATTGCTTGTACCAAGGTCCCCTACTTGGGTACGGTCATCCGTTAGGTCAAAAACACTGGTATCCGGCGCTTTTCGGAATACTTGTCCGTTGATGTAGTTTTCAAAATATTCCGTTGTGTTTCTATAGCTGAGGGAGGCAAGGTAACCAATTCGTTTAGTCCCGTCTTTGTTGAAATTGTATTGGTTTCCCAAGGTAAAGCCCAGATTATAGTTCATGCCACTTTGATTGCGTTTGGCCGCCATTTCCGGATTGAAACGTTGTGTCAATGATCGCACGGTAGCGCCGTCTTGTATGGGCAGAGGAATATTCACATCCTGGGTAATGGGCAGGTCTCTCTCCCCATTGTCAAAACCCAAGAATTGGGTGCTACTGCTGCCGTAATTTAGATAATTGTCGTTAAAGTGCATCTGTGAATTGTACGTCATACTAGATGAAATACTGTATTCTGGTCTAGAAGGCAGGTCTTTGGTGACAATGTCCACAACACCCCCGGTAAAGTCAGCGGGCTGATCGGCAGTAGAGGATTTGACCACGATGATGTTGTCCAAAATGGTAGTGGGAAAAATATCCAATTGCAAAGTATTTCGGTCAGGATCCAGACCGGGAACGTCCATACCGTTCAATATGGATTTTGTGTACCTATCGCCCAAACCGCGCACATAGACAAACTTTCCCCCTTGTACGGAAACACCGGGCACGTTTTTCACGGCGCTTGCAATGTCACTGGCGCCGGTACGCTTTATGCTTTGTATGGAAAGACCATCCAAAAGGGCAACTGCCCTTTTTTGCAGGTTGAGCACGGAAGCTTCCGTGTTTTTGGAAACCGTGGTGGTCACGACCACTTCTTCCAATTGGTTGGAGGCGGGGTTTAATGTTACATCAACTACGGTCTCCGCATTCTCGGTGATGGAGACTTCTGTTACTTCTTTGGTCTGGTAGCCTAGATAGGAGTATGAAACGGTGTAGGTGCCTGGGGCTATTTCAAGGGTATATTTCCCATCAAAATCTGAAGTGGTGCCAATGGTCGTGCCTTTGACCACAATGTTGGCAAAGGGCAGTACATCGTTGAATTCCCCATCGTTCAGTGTACCGCTAAGCGTACCTTTCTGTGCCCAACCAAAATGTAGCCCAAATAATAGGAGTGTTAGGCTTAGAAATAAATAGTTCAGTTTCATCAAATATAATTTACAAAGTATGAGATTGGTAAAAACAAATAAATTGCCCGCCACAATTTAACCTGTGACGAGCAATCTGTTCTTGATTTTTAGTATTCGCCTTTAGAATCCTAATTCTGCTTTAGCGTTGGAATATGTCCAAGCGAAGGCCGAGGTATCTGCACCAACAGTTGCCGTCTCGGCAGTAACTGCAGATGAGAAGGTAGTAGCATCAGCTTCAAAAGTGGAACCGTCCGTGGTATCATTGAATATCTCAGATGATGCCGTAACACCAGCCGGCAGTACAACTTGCCATTCGGCAAATTCAAGGGAGCCAGCGGTATAATTGGCGGCCACACCGGCATTATCCAATTCTACATCAGACAATTGCAAGTCTGTTCCTACCCCGGTAAACCCTGTTACTAAAATATTGTTGACATTGCCTTGTGCATTGTCCCTGAAGTCAGCGATTTCCCCATCAGCTTCGTTGTCGGCAAGGCCAATCAGTGTAGCATTGGTAAGGGTAAAGGCACCTTGAAGTGAGCCTTCTGGACCGTCAATTTCCAACGCATGGTCAGAAATACTTCCTTGAACCACAATAGCGTTGTCAATGGTACCGGAGTACGCTTGGTCAATATCAATGCCATCATCTCCTTGGGCCCATACAAAAAGGTTGGTGGCGTCAACATTGCCGCCAAAGAACTCTATGCCGTCATCCACGTTGCCCACTACCTCAATATTGCTCACTGTGGCGCCAGAACCAACTCCGCCAAGGGTAAGACCATTGATCTCGTTACCTTCCCCGATCAAGGCTCCACCATGACGTATGGAAATGTAGTTCAATATAGTACCAGCACCGTCTGCAGGATCTGAGCCACCATAAAGGCCTCTCGTATCACTAGCGGGTATCCCTTCAATCTGAGCCTCAACGGCATCACCATCAAAAGAGGAGGGAGCGTTGCCCAAAACGATCAATCCTCCCCAAAGACCTCTTTGGTTCTGATCTAGGTTTGTTCCAGCAGTTTGGCCAAATTCAATATTATCGGCCACAGAGGTAAAGACAATAGGAGCTTCAGCAGTGCCATCAGCAACAAGGGTGCCTCCTCTGGCAACCACCAAAACGGAAGCATTCGCACCTGTTCCGGCAAACGCCTTGACAATAACTCCAGGCTCTATGGTCAAAGTGGCTCCGGCATCTACGAAAATCCTACCTTCCAATTCATATATATAGTCAGCGCTCCAAGTGGTATCCGCAGAAATGGACTCACTTACGGTAATGGTGCTACCAGGACAAAGGGTAGGACAGCTACCGCCACAATCAACGCCAGTTTCAGTACCGTTTTGCACACCATCCGTACAGGTCGGGGCCACTGCAGTATCACAAGGCTGACAATTGGGACCGCCGCAATCAACACCGGTCTCACCTTGGTTTTGCACACCATCATTACAGGTGGCAACTGGTTCTGGTACTGGTGTTGGCTCATCATCATCCCCATTACAGGCAACAAAAGTGAGTGCTGCAACCGTCATCAAAGACATAAAGAATTTTTTCATAATAATAGTGTTTACGTTTTTCATTTATTTATATTTCTCATTATTGAGCATGGCAAAGAAAAAGGGAGGAAGTAAAAGTGGGGTTACCCACAAGTTAAATCTGTATTGCAATAGTGTTAGCTAAAGGTTACTACATTAAATGAATGTTAAGGCGCCCCGTAATTACCCCAATATCTGTACTTTTGAGAAATTAAACCTGCCAGACGCAACATGAAAAACAAGGACGTAAAGATTTTATTAGTGGATGATGAGCCCGATATTCTGGAGATAGTAGGCTATAATCTTTCTGCCGAGGGCTATGATGTATATACTGCAAAAAATGGCGTGGAAGGCGTTGCCAAAGCAAAAAAGAAACAGCCCCATCTTATCATTTTAGACGTTATGATGCCCGAGATGGACGGTATTGAGGCCTGTGAGATCATGCGGCGCACCCCAGGACTGGAGAACACCGTCATCACCTTCTTAACCGCCCGTGGGGAGGATTATTCCCAGGTGGCCGGGTTTGATGCGGGCGCGGATGACTACATTACCAAGCCCATAAAACCAAAAGTACTGGTAAGCAAGGTAAAAGCGCTCCTGAGAAGGGTGCAAAAGGAATCTGAGGAGATGGAGGATATCACCAAAGTAGGCTATATTACCATAAACAGGGAAGAATACAAGATCATTAAAAAAGGGGAGGAGATCATTTTGCCCCGTAAGGAATTTGAACTATTGGCCCTGCTGACCTCCAAGCCCAATAAAGTTTTTAAGAGGGAAGTGATCTTGGATAAGGTCTGGGGCAATGAGGTGGTGGTAGGTGGCCGTACCATAGACGTTCATATCCGAAAACTGCGCGAAAAAATAGGGGAGGACCATTTTAAAACGGTGAAGGGCGTAGGTTATAAGTTTGTACTGTAAATGGCCATTAGAGCTAAGAAATCCTACCGCTTTGCCTTTCGCTCCGCGATGATCCTTACCATGCTGCTCACCACCCTTTTTGGGCTACTGATGCATTATTTCAATGTGTTGCGATGGGAACTTTTACTGCTCATGCCCCTGCTCATCTTCTCGTTCTCATTTTTAGTGCTCCAAATACGCATTGAAAAATTCATTTACAAAAGGATCAAGAAAATTTATGATGATGTGGCCCTGTTGGAGTCCTCTTCCCTAACCTCGCAGCCCATAACCACGGATATGCGCACCCTTACCGAGGAAATTGAGAAATTTGCGCAGGATAAAAAGATAGAAATAGACACCCTGAAGATCCGTGAGGAGTACCGTAAGGAATTCTTAGGGAATGTCTCCCATGAGCTCAAAACGCCTTTGTTCACCGTGCAAGGTTATTTGGAGACCCTTTTGGACGGGGCCATCAATGACAAGGCGGTGCGGAAGAAATACTTGCAACGGGCCAATAAGGCCGTAGATCGTCTCATCTATATCGTAAAGGATCTTGATCTGATCACCAAATTGGAGGCGGGCGACTTCAATTTGGAAAAGCAGGACTTTGATGTCATTGAATTGATACAGAGTGTGTTTGACCTTTTGGAAATGAAGGCGGCCAAAAAGAACATCAGTCTTACTTTTGATATGGCCTATGCCCATCCCATTCAGGTATTTGCCGATAAGGAACGCATACAGCAGGTACTCACCAACCTATTGGTGAACTCCATAAAATATGGCAATGACAATGGCACCACTGAGGTCAGTGTGGAAAATCTCGTTAAAAATAAGGTCATTGTGCGGGTCACGGACAATGGTGAGGGCATACCCGCAGAGCATATACCCCGTTTGTTTGAACGTTTCTATAGGGTAGATCAGAGTGGTAGTAGGCGCGAGGGAGGCTCTGGGCTTGGGCTATCCATAGTGAAGCATGTCATTGAGGCCCACGGGGAAAAGATCTATGTGGAGAGCGTGGAAGAAGTGGGTTCTGAGTTCTCCTTTACGTTAGAGAAAACCAAGGTCAATACACCTGTGGAAGAGTAAGGGCCATCCTTTTATACAATGCAACTTTGGCGATGTTGCCTTGAAAGCGGTTGCATCGTATGCCACGTCTCCCCGTGCTGGGCAGACCCAGCGAAGAACAATCGGTAAAGGATACTGGTACTGTTGCCGTCATTTCATAGCTTTGCCAAAAACGAGGAAAACCTTGGGAAGTAAGAACAAATTGCAGCGCTTTGCTGAAAACGAGACCTTTAAGAACGTCATTCAGCCCACAAGGCAGGAAGTTGAGCAGGGCTTTCGGCTCAAAGGGGCTTGGAAGGCCCATTTTAAAAATGACAACCCCATTGTTTTGGAATTGGGCTGTGGCAAGGGCGAGTACACGGTTGGATTGGCCGGCCTTTACCCCGAAAAGAATTTTATAGGAATAGACATCAAAGGGGCCCGGTTTTGGCGTGGTGCCAAAACAGCCCTGAAGGAAGAACTGCACAATGTAGCCTTTTTAAGGTCCCAGATAGAGCTGGTGGACCAGCTTTTTGGACCCGGGGAGGTTTCTGAGATCTGGATCACTTTCCCGGACCCACAGATCAAATACAAGCGTACCAAGCACAGAATGACAAATAAGGCGTTTCTGGATAAATACAAAGAAATACTATCGCCCGGGGCCCTGATCCATTTAAAGACGGATAGTGAATTCATGCACGGCTATACCTTGGGCCTTTTGCACGGTCTGGGGCATGAGGTGCGGTATGCCAACCATGATGTGTACAAAAATGAAGGGAGCCCCAAGGAGGTCTTGGGCCTACAGACTTTCTATGAAAAACAGTATCTTGAAAAAGGGAAGCCCATCACCTATATCCAATTTCGGATAAATTAGTTTTATGCAACACCTGTTGATTCTTTTTTTTGCCACGTTCTCCGCCGCTTTTATGGCCACTGTGCCCCCTGGACTGCTCAATGTAAATGCCGCCAAGACCAGCGTACAGAAAGATAGGCTCAATGGGGTCGTCTTTAGTCTGGGCGTATCCACTATGATCATGTGCCAGGCCACGATAGCCGTTTTCATTTCCAAATTTTTGGACAGGAACCCAGCGGTGGTGGCCGTTTTGTTGAAGGTGGCCATTGGGGTCTTTGCCCTATTGGCGCTCTACTTTTTTGCGGCGGCACTGAACAACAGGCCCAAGAAAATAAAAGCGGTAAAGATCAGTAAGCGCAACAGCTATTTTAAGGGACTATTATTGGCCTCCTTGAACTTATTGACCATTCCCTACTACAGTGGCCTCAACATTATGTGGAATGCCTCTGGATGGATCAAGTTCCAGGTTTGGGACATAGTGGTATTCGTTTTGGCCGCTGGCTTGGGAACGTTTTCCGTGCTGTACCTCTATGTGTTTTATTTTGATAAATTGGAGCACAAGACCCATCGCTTTGCAAAAAACGCCAATTACATCTTGGGCTTTTTAATGCTTCTCCTATTGCTCATTACCATCTTTAGGGTAAACCACCAATAACATGGCCACTGATCGGAATTTTTTCAACAGAGTATATGATATTGCCGTCCAGATCCCAGAAGGGCGGGTAACCAGCTACGGGGCCATAGCCAAGTACCTCGGGGCCGCTGGAAGTGCCCGTATGGTGGGTTGGGCCATGAACGCCTCCCATACCCTGCCCCATGTGCCCGCACACCGGGTGGTGAACCGTAAGGGTCTTCTAACGGGCAAGCATCATTTTGATGGTACCCACCTTATGCAACAACTCTTGGAAAATGAAGGCGTAAAGATAAAGGACAATCAAGTGGTGGATTTTGAGGCCCTCTTCTGGGACCCGGCCAAGGAGCTTTGATTGCCCAATTTAGGCATCAAAAACCAAGGTAAACCTGGTCCTTCCCACTTCCGAAGCTACCCGGATAGTACCTTTATGCAGCCTCATGATCTGCTTGCTAAGACTCAGGCCTATGCCCGTACCTGTATTTTTGGTGGTGAAAAAGGGCACAAAAATCTGTTCTTGTAGTTCAGGGGAAATACCCGGCCCATTGTCCTCTACCACTATATATTTTTTGCCCTCCCCATTGATGCCCGCCTTGAAAAGGAGCCGGGCATCTTTTTGGCCAGATAAGGACTCCATGGCATTCTTGGCCAAGTTCAACAGGACCTGTGTCATTTGTTTTTCATCAATGAACAAGGTTAGATCTTGGGGATCAACCACTATTTCAATCGCCAGGTCATCGGCTTTGAAATTGGGGGCCAATAAGGTGATCTTATCCAAGATAGCGGTTGCTTTCACCAAAGAACGTTCGGGATCGGGCACACTTAGAAAAGTGCGGTAAGACTGTACAAAGCTCATAAGGTCCTTACCTTGGTTTTTGATGACTTCCAGACCTTTCACTGTGTTGGCAATTTCCTGTTTATTGAGGTTGAGGGATGCTACTTTAGTACCATTTTTAGAAAAATAGTTCAAAATGGATTCAGAAATGGAGGTGATCGGGGTTATGGTGTTCATGATTTCATGGGTCAGGACCCTAATGAGCTTTACCCAGGAGTCGGTTTCCTTGTCTTCCAGTTCTTTATGGATGTCATGGACCAATACAAGGAGCAATTGCTTGCCCTCTATGGTAATGGGCGAGCATTTTAGACTGAGTGATCTGCTGCCACGTTCATTTTGTAAGGTGAAGGTCGTATTGTCAAACGGAGTTAGGCCGCGGAACATTTCATAAAGCCCTTCACTGACCTGGTTCAGCTGTTTTACGTGGTTCAGGGGCCTGTAGTTCAGCAAATCCTGCACGGTGGGGTTGGCGTACAGGATGTGGCCTTTATCGTTCAAGGTGAAGATACCAATGGCCGCCTGCCGCAATATTTCTTGGTAATAGTGCTCTTGGGCCTGTTTTTTTAGGTGGATGTCTTGGATCATGCCGTTGAGCATATTGAGGCTATGGTTCAATTCTTCCAATGACCGTACACTTAATTTTTCCGGGAACCGAAGCGTGAAATCCTCGTTCTTTATGGCGTCAAAGAAATACGCGATCTTACGGTTGGTCTGGTTTACAAAATAGATCAAGGCCGTGGTCTGGGCCGTTAGGACCAAGGCCCCGATACCGCAGGCCATATAATTTTTGTCAAAGAAGAAATAGGTGGATACGACCACGGTACCCACGATCATGAGTATGCGCAAGACCAACTGTAGATAGATGTTACGGCTTACCATAGCTATTTGGAGGATTTTTTGAGTTTGTTGTACAAGGTCTGCCTGGATATGCCCAATTGTTCCGCTGCGGCGCTATGGTTGCCCTCATTTTGGTTCAGGGCGTTGGTGATCATGAGCAGTTCCATTTCCTCTAAGGTACTTGGTCCGTTGTCTACGGTAATGGCGGTTCTGGCGTCCAATAGGAAGTCGTCTGCCTTTAGAACGCTGCCCTCGCTCAGAATTACAGCGCGCTCTATGGTGTGCAACAGTTCCCGCACATTGCCGGGCCACGCATACGCCATTAATTGATCCTGGGCGGGTTGGTTGATGCGCAATCCGGGCTTGCCGTATTTATGGGTGAACCTGTTGAGGTAAAAATCTGCCAAGATCAGGATGTCGTTTTCACGATCCCTGAGCGGGGGCACTTCTACGCGTATGGTATTGATGCGGTACAACAGATCTTCCCGGAAGAGGCCATCGGTCACCATTTGGTCTAAATTGCAATTGGTGGCACAGATCAGGCGTATGTCTATGGGCACGGGCTTATTGGAGCCTACCCTGACAACGACCCTATTTTGTATGGCCGATAATAGCTTGGCCTGCATCTGTAGGGAGAGATTGCCTATTTCATCCAAAAAAAGGGTGCCTCCATGGGCCGCTTCAAATTTACCGGCCCGATCTTCCTTGGCATCCGTAAAGGAGCCCTTCACATGGCCAAAAAGTTCACTTTCAAACAGGTTTTCCGAGATGGAGCCCATATCCACCGAAATAAAAACCTCATTTTGTCTGGGGGACAGCTTATGCAGTTCGCGTGCAATGAGTTCCTTGCCGGTACCGTTCTCGCCCGTCACCAAAACGTTCACATCTGTTTTGGCCACTTTTTGCACCAAATGCAGCACCCGGTTCATGGCCTTGGAATTACCCATGATGTAATTTGGGTTTTGGTTGATGACTTGCTTTAGGTGCGTTTCCTTTTCCTTTAACTGTACCACTTCCTTTTGGGTTTTCCGAAGTTCGTAGGCCGCCTTGACCGTGGTCAATAGGCGTTCGTTGTTCCAAGGTTTTAGAATAAAGTCAGACGCTCCATCTTTTAGGGCCTCTACCGCCAGATCTATGGCCCCATAGGCCGTCATCATGATCACGGAAATGTGGGGCGCTTTTTTCTTAATTTCACGTAGCCAATACAGGCCCTCGTTGCCAGTGTTGACACCAGCGGAAAAATTCATGTCCAATAGAATAATATCCAATGAACTGAAATTGGGATAGGAAGAAATCTGGTTGGGATTGGAGAGCGTCTGCACGCTCTTGTACTCAAACTGCAATAAAATCTCCAAGGCGCTCAAAACACTCTTGTTGTCATCTATGACCAGAATATGTGCATCCATCATATGGTCCAATAGTTACTTTTTGGTAGTGTTAAAGCTACTAATTGATACAGCTACTTTG
>CAKZLG010000187.1 GCA_937125035.1 uncultured Maribacter sp.
GTGTTCAGCGGATTGGGAATAGAATCTAAAACGCATAGTAGTACGGATCAGTTCTATTCTATATTTTTGGGCTTTATTGATTTTCAATCCATAAAACAATGAAAAAAGCACCTATAGCCATTCTTGCCATCCTGCTCTTGTGCAGTCATGATCTATTTTTAAAGATGGATGGGCATTTTATTCCTCCGAACACCAATGCCACCATTAAATTGTTCAACGGTACCTTTGAGCGAAGTGAGAACGTGATTGCCCGTAACCGCATGCTGGACGTAAGTTTGGTGGGCCATGGTCAACGGACCAAAGTGGATACCACCGCATGGTATGAAAAGGATAGCATCACCTTTTTAAAGTTCCGGTCCGGTAAGGAAGGTACATGGTTGGCAGGAGTATCCACCGCCTCCAGGAACATTGCTCTTCCTGCGGCGGATTTCAATAGCTACTTGGAGCATGATGGGGTCTTGGACATGTTGCAATGGCGTTCTGAGAACAACGCCATGGATACCGATGCCGTAGAGCGCTATTCCAAGCACGTGAAGACCCTCTTTCAGGTGGGTGAAAAGTTAACGGATGACTGGAAGACCGTACTCGGTTATCCCATTGAGTTCGTGCCCTTGGAAAACCCCTATGATATCCACCCAGGCCATTCTTTAAGGTTCAAGCTGCTCTTGCAGGGCAAACCCTTACAAAATCAGTTGGTATATGTGGGCAATGACCACAGTGGCCAAGACCACGCACATGAGGAGGCCTCCAACAAGGAACACGCCCATGAAGACGGTACGGTGCATACGCATGACGAGGTGGAACCTGTTGGCGAAACCCATGAACATACAGGTGTACAGCAGCTTCGCACCGATGAAAATGGGGAGGTAACGGTAAGTATCTCTGGCACGGGGGTCTGGTATTTGCGCACGATCTACATGGAGCAAGTGGAAGAAGAGGGCCTTACGCACGAATCCAATTGGGCCACACTGACCTTCGCCATAGGGGATGGGCACTCCCATGAACATGGGGAAGAGGCCCACGATCATGTGGAAGATGGGCTGCCTTCCTATAGCTACTGGATTGGCAGCTTGGTACTGGTGGGCCTATTGTTCTTTTGGTTCAACAGAAAAAAATAGAGCACATCAAACCTCCACGTTACATTTTGGGATTTCTGTTTGGCTTGCTTCCCTTGGTGCTTAGTGCGCATGACGTAAGTGATGGGGACCAACAACTATTGGACAGCGGAGGCCTGCCCTCCTACATTTGGGTGGGGGCAAAGCACATGCTCACAGGGTATGACCACATCCTGTTCTTGGTGGGCGTTATTTTTTTCCTGAAAAGCTTTCGGGACATCTTGGTCTTTATCACGGTATTTACCTTGGGCCATAGCATTACCTTGATCGGCGCCACGTATTTGGGGGTTACCGCAAAAGAACACCTCATTGATGCCATCATTGCCATTAGTGTCCTCTACAAAGGCTTTGAAAACTTGGGCGGGTTTGAAAAAGTGTTCAAAACGGCATCCCCCAACCTATTGGCCATGGTCTTTTGCTTTGGGCTCATCCATGGGTTGGGTTTGTCCACCCGGTTGCAATCTTTCGCCATGGGGCAAACGGATTTTTTGGCCAAGATCATTTCCTTTAACGTGGGTGTGGAACTGGGTCAAGTGGCAGCGCTCATCCCCATTATTTTCCTGATAGACCGCTGGCGAACAAAGAGAAGTTATGGGGCCTTTTACAAAGCGGCCAATATGTACTTGATCATTGCCGGCGCAGCATTGGCCATATACCAAATGGTGCACTATCTTCAAAATTCCCAATGAACGGGTAGGCTCCAGACGGGTCCTTAAACTGCAGCGGCGCTGGGGAGCGTAATTCATTTTGTATTGCTTTAGCAGAACTTGGGGACAGGATTTTGCTATTTTTCTTATTATAGACCTTGCTTGGAATTTGGAGAAAATACAGTGGTTTTTTTGGAATGAAGCTTTAACTTTAAACGAACAAGACTACGGAACCATGAAAAAACGAAAATTCCTAAAACAAAGCGCCTTGGCGCTCTCTGGCGTAACTGTTGCTCCTTTCCTCATTTTTTACTCGTCTAAGGACTAGAACAAGGAAAAGCCGGCGGCTATGGCCGCTAGGTTTTTTGGCGGCGGAAAATTGTCCGTTTCCTTTTCTTGGGCATAGATTTTTAAACAAGCCAAAAAGAGCATAAGGCGTAGGGGGTTTTTCATTTGAAGTTTAATTTCCAATACCCACTGCTTTTTTCTTTCCGGATACTAAAAAACCAAAACCAAACAACCCCAGAGAGGCCAGTGAGATCCATAAGGTTTCGCCAGAGCTCCGCGGACTTTTGATAGTGTAGTTGAAATGGGGCAATTGGGCATGGTCTTTCTTGGAAAAATCCTGATTATTGAACAAAAACGGAAGGAAGTGGGCCCGCCATTCGCCCGCAAAGTCAATGACCTGTTTCCTGTAGTTTTCATAATCCTGTTTGGACGTGCCGGCCATTTTATTAAGGGATTCCTGTGCCAATATGGCGGGGGAGAGCCATTTGAACCTGCCCATCCAGGCCTGTTGTTTTTGCAATTGGGCCTCGTACTGGTCCACTACTGGGGCCAATTCCTCCTTTATGAGCCGTTGTGATGCCATGTAGCTGTGCCAAAAGGACCGTGCTTGGGTGGAATCATTGATGGCGTATTCCGGATGGTCCCGCAAATAGTTATCCAGAATCTCATCTTGTTTTTGGGTGGCTTCGGCCTTCATTTTGCGCATTTCATTGATCATAAGATTTCTGGATGGCATGGGATATACCGTAGTGCCCAATTGGTTCAAGACGGAGGGCACCAAGAGCACAAAGAGCACCCAAAGCCCCAATAGGGCCACCGCGTTCTTTGCGGAGCTTCCCACCCAAAGATTCACCAAAAAGGCAAGGGCGAACCAGAACAGCATGTAGCCCAGCACCAAGGTCAAAAGGCCAAAAAAACGGGACAGTTGAGTGGTGTCCATTAAGCCAAGGCCCGTAAATACCAAGGCCAATGCCCCAATGACCAGTAAGGACAGCCAAAAGAAGCGTAAAGCCAATTTTTGCAGTACCCATTGGGGAATGCCTATGGGCTGGGCGGCCAAGAGGCGCAGCACCCCACTTTCCTTCTCTGCGGAAAGGATATTATAGGAAAAAGCGATGATCAACAGTGGCAATAGGTAAACGATGACAAAGGCCAGGTCAAAACTGCCGAAGAGCAGTTGTACCGGGCTGGTCATTTCTGTGAAGTTCAGCGCAAAATCGTCTCCGGAGACCGTAGGTTTTACATAATGGGTGAACATATCCGCCTGTCCCGTGGCCACAAAGGCCATGGGCTGTGGCTTCATAGCGGCAACTCTGGGATAATAGTTGCCCACGGCCATGGGGCTGTTGGGCAGTGTCCAGCTGGGCACGCTTACGGGCATGCCCTGTTCTACGGAATCCAAGAGTTTAAGCATCCTCCCATCGTTTTCCATGGCCTCATTTTGCGCCGTTGTTAGGATGGCTTGGCGTTTTTCCACTTTTTGTTTGCCATTATGCACGGCGAAACCAAAAAGCACCAAGAGAATCACACTTAAGAGCTGTATCCATCGGCTACGGAGCAACAGCTTTAATTCGTATTTAAAATTATAGTGCAGCATGCTTATAGATTTTTAGGGATGAAAAATAACAAGCCAAAGGAGCCCAAAAGCCAAACGCCCATGACCAACAGATTGGAGGCATTACGATCCAATATGGCCTGTAGTTGGGGCGGGTCATATTCAAAGGCAGGCAGTTGTTTCCATGTTTCTCCATCTGCTTGGTAGGCCCACTCGCCCATTTTTGAATTTTGCGCAAAATTATCGTTCAAGAACTTTTGGGTTTCTACGCGATAGGCCTCTGCGGCATCGGCAAAATCCCAATGGGTGGCATAGTCTGTTTGGGACACGGCCATGCTTAGGAAGCGCGCGGGCAGAAAA
>CAKZLG010000188.1 GCA_937125035.1 uncultured Maribacter sp.
TCATCTATATGGCAGGTAATGATGGAACAGGTCTTAAAATCCTCATAGGTAGTGTTGTACAGGCCCGTTAGGCAGAACGGGGCGTGGTTCCTTCTGTAAAAATAATAGGGATAGATGAGACCTTGGTGAAAATAGTAGGTGAAAAAACCGGTAATGGGTATGAGACAACGGCGGTCTTTAAGGGCTTTGGCATACCACAGATTGGTGGACATACTTCCCAAGGACACGTTTAAACTGTTACAGGTCTGTTGAAAAAATTGCCATTCCTCCTTGTATCCCTGGGGCAGGATTCCCCAAATGGCAGGGGTGATCAAGTTGCTCTCGGCCATGGATACCATGGGCAAGGTGACCTCTTCCATACCGTCTATCAGCACTTGGGGACCATAGAGGTGGGGGTACTTAAAAGGGCGTTCCAGGAAGGATTCCAAGGTTTGTAAACTGGCGGTATTTGATATCTTATAGAACAACTCGTTGTACTTTAAAAGGTGGTGGTCAGCGTTTGTTCTTCTCTATTCCCGGAGGCCTTTCCTATAGCGGCCCAATACCCCTATGCGCTACTTGGGTGGCCAAAGGTGTCATTGGTTCGTGATGGAAATGGACTTAGGGATGTCTAAGGTGCGTATAGGGAAGGGGATATTGACGCCTTGTTGGTCAAATGCTTTCTTTATGGCGATCATGGCCTCTGTTTTCGCTTTGGCCACTTCAAGGGCCGATGTGGATTCTATCCAAAACCGGGTCTCAAAATTAATGGAACTGTCCGCAAAGGCCGTGTAGAGAAAGATGACCTCGTCCTTCTTTTTTACGGCATCAAAAGAACTGACGATGGTCTTCCTAACCAAGTCCTTTACAAAGGTAAGGTCTGAGTCATAGGCCACCCCACAATCCAGGATAACGCGAGACTGTGCCGTGGTACTGTAATTCTTAATGGGGTTCTCCAACACCAGTTTGTTGGGTATGTAGACCAAATTATTGTCCGGTTGTTTTATGGTCACGGCCCTGAGGTCAAGGTCTACGACTTCGCCCTCATAATCATTGCTCTCAATCCAATCGCCAAATTGAATCTGCTTTATGTAGGACAGCACAATGCCAGAATAGGTGTTGGACAACGCCCCCTGCAAGGCCAGTCCAACGGCAAGGCCGGCCACCCCTGCCCCTGCAAGAACGGTATTCAAGGTTTTGCTCAGGTCTAAAATGCCCAAAATAAGGAATAGCCCTCCACAGATCACCAAAACGGATACCAGTTTGGCTATGATGTTCTTCATGGAGTTCTGAAGACTGCTCTTGCCCAGAAGTTTAAGGACCAGGCGGCTAACATATTTGGAAAGGAAGAGCACAATGATGAAAACGACGATTGCAATGAACAGATTGGGCAGGTTCACCACTAGGTTGTCTACCCATGATTCCAAGCGCTCTATCATCTTACGCCATGCATCCTCTAATTTTAGTTCCATATCATCTCTTCGATTAACAGGTTTATGGGTAGAGGGTAAAAAAATGACCTTGGCATTTTAGTGGACCAAGGCCATTTTCAAACCAACCAACCAACAAATTTTAATTTTCATGCGGCAAATAACCATTTCAGCAACTGCGCAACTACAAAATGGCTTTACAAGGTTATTTAATGATTTTCCGGATCATGTAGACCACACCATATTTTTTTACCAAGCCAAATACTGTTCCCATCCAATTCAATGGGTGCAGATCTTGCTTTACTTGATGTTTTAAAAGCTTCATTTCCTCCATCTTTATCTTGCGTTGTAGGTTCAAGGTCTGAAGCTCAAAGGCAATTTCTTTCATGGAATTAAAATGTGTCTTTTTCATCTTTTCGTTTTTGTGGATTCAAAGAGTCTGTTCTATGTTGTACTCAGCATGACCCAGCTTGGGCCGTGGGCTTTACTTCCTTTTAAACCCTTAGATACTTATTGATCAAAATAGATTTTGGACAATTTGTTGATGATGGATTTTTCAATTTTACGCCGTAGGACATAAATCAAGACCATCAACGCAAAAAAGCAGAGGCCGACCAGCAAAAATCCCAGTACCGTACTTTGATAATAGGCACTGAGCGCTACAGCGCCGGCAATGGCAACGAAGATGATGCCCAACAAAAAACTGAAACCGTAGAGCACCAGGGTACAACTTTGGGTGGAGAAGAGGGCCAGCTGTTGAAAAAGCTTTAACTCATAGTATTTTTTGGTACTTTCCACATAAGCTGTACCGTGATCGGCCGCCTTGGTGCTGGTTTCATCCAATGCCTCTACAATCCCCATTATGATTTCTGTAATTTCTTGTTTTTACTTTTCAATTCGGCCAATTTTTTTTCCAAGGTGGTAATGACATCTTCCGTCTTGTGGCTCACATCGCTCACAATATGTTCCAATTGGTTGTCTAAGGACTCACGCTTGGATGCCATGGTGCTGGCGGCACGGTCCCTGAGGTCCATAGTGGTTTCAGCCAAGGTATCCTTGGCGGTTTCCGCCTGTTCCGCGATTTTGCGTCGTGTGGCCGAACCCTTGTCCGGCGCAAATAAAATGCCCAGTGCAGCGCCAATGGCCGTACCCGCTAAAATGCCTAAAAAAGTATTTCCGTTATCGTTCATTTTGTCTGTGTATTATGTTATTATTTCAGTTGTAAAGTTGCCTCATATTTACCCCAACCATTAACGTAAAAGCATTAAAGATTGCCCTCGTTGCTTAAAAGGCTGTTGCGTTAATTTATTTATGGATAGCAATCGGTCGTTCCGTGGAATGCCCCTACCTTGTGCCAAAAATCAACTATGATCATTTCCAAAAATCCTTATACCAACACCACTTTAAAGGAATATCATGCGCACACGCAAGAACAGGTGGAGCAATGTATCATTCAAGCAAACCAGCGTTTTGAAATTTGGAAGGGAACGCCACTCAAAGAGCGGGCTGCCCTCGTTAACCAATTGGCGGACCTTCTGTTCCAAAAAAAACAGACCTATGCCGAGCTCATGGCCCAAGAAATGGGAAAACCCGTTACACAGGGCAGGGCAGAGATTGAAAAGTGTATATGGCTGTGTGATTTCTATACCAAGAACGGGGCCTCTTTTCTGGCGGACGAACTTATTGAGACGGAAGCTTCCGAGAGTTTCATCAGTTACGATCCCCTCGGGGTCATCTTGGCCGTAATGCCTTGGAACTTCCCATTTTGGCAGGTAATGCGTTTTGCGGTGCCGACCCTAATGGCGGGCAATACCGCACTATTGAAACATGCCAGTAATGTTACGGGATGTGCCATGGCCATTGAAGCGTTGTTCAAGGATGCCGGCTTTCCAGAGCATACGTTTACCACCGTATTGGCCAATCATGACCAAGTGGAGTATATTTTGGCCCATGATTTTGTGAAAGGGGTCAGCGTTACGGGGAGTGGCACGGCCGGTAAGGCCATAGCGGCAATAGCCGGAAAACACCTAAAGACCTCCGTAATGGAACTGGGGGGCAACAATGCCTGTATTGTCTGGGAAGATGCCGATCTGGACAAATATATGGATACCATGGTGAATGCTAGGATGCAGAACACCGGTCAAAGTTGCATTGCGGCCAAAAGGTTCATTATTGTGGACTCCCTATATGATAAATTCGTTCAACGCTTCAAGAAAAGGGTGAGTCAGCTCAGAAGTGGCGACCCTATGGACGAAGCTACTGAAATTGGGGTATTGGCACGGGAAGATCTGGCAGATACCTTGGCTGACCAAGTGACCAATTCCGTTCATAAAGGTGCTGCAGTCACCATGGGCAACGCCCACGAAAAGGCCTATTATGAGCCCACTGTCTTAGAAGAAGTCTTGCCCGGAATGCCTGCCTTTGATGAAGAGTTGTTTGGGCCTGTGGCGGCCATGATCAAGGCCAAAGATCGCGAGGATAGTATAGTGCTGGCCAGCAACAGTTCATTTGGATTGGGCAGTATGTTGTTCACCAAAGATATTAAGGCGGCCAAGCGGGTCATTGGCAACATACCGGATGGGGCATTCTTTATCAACGAAATGGTGAAGTCAGACCCTAGACTGCCCTTTGGAGGTACTAAAATGTCCGGTTACGGACGGGAACTGTCCAAAGAAGGCATCCATGAATTTGTAAACAAAAAGACGGTATATATCAATTCTTAAGAACTTATGGAGGAACAGATAACCAAAACAAAATTTGTAAAGGAGCCAGAGGAACCTACCCGAGAGTATATCTTTCAAAAGAATTCCAAAACAAAGAAAGCGGTATATATCATCATTGTTTTTCTGATCATTTTGGGCTTGGGAATCATACTTTCGGCATTGAACTTTTTCTCACCAGAACTTTAGAAGAATCCCGCTGGGATGGGAACACAAAATCAAGGTGTGCAGGCCCATCCCATGGTTTCCTTAAACTGCATCCATGCTGGGCTTTGGCCCACAGCTGGCCGTATGCCCCTTTTTGGTGGTGCCCAGTAGTAGGTACCATAGGTTTCAGGCGGGCCCACCGTGCAGCCTTCTCAAATCTTACGAACTTTTTAAAAACAATTTCATTGTCAACAACTAATTTTCATCATCCGCTGAGGCTTTTTCGCATCCTGGCCTTGCTCCTATGTTTGGTGGGCTGCGCCACGCAGCACATGCAGTTCAGCGAAAAACCTTTGGCCAGCCCATCGCCCAAGGAAGTACGGCACACTTTTTATGTAGCGGCGGGCCATGGCCATACAGCCGGCAGTCCAAATCCGGTACTATGGGCCAAATTAAAGGACCAATTGCAAACTGCAGGCGCCAACAGCACCTTGTTGTGGTTAGGGGACAATATTGGTCCTGAGAAAGATGCCTGGGAGGCAGACCGGAAGTTGATCCAACAACAGCTACAGGTGGCAGAGGGCTTTAAGGGCAGCGTTACGTTTTTACCAGGGAACAATGAATGGAAAAGTAAGGACGTGGAACGCATACAGCGGGTAGAGGAGTATTTGGATGATGTGGAGGGCCAAGAGGATTATGTGCTCCCCAAAAACGCCTGCCCGTTGGACTACAAGGCTATTGGAGATGATCTTGCTCTCATCCTCATAGATTCCAAATGGTTCATTTCCAATTGGTCCAGGGTCAAGGGCATCAACAGAAAGTGTACCAACGTGGTCACCCGCATGCGTTTTGCCGAAGAATTGGAAGGCCTTATCAACGATGCCCAAGGCAGAAACATCGTCATAGCCATGCACCACCCCATTTTCAGCAATGGGCCCTATGCCGGTGAACATAGCTTTGCCAGTCAGTTAAAGCCCGCCCCCGTATTGGGCACGCTCATGGACGGTATTGCCGATCTGGCGGCTTTTTCCCCGGACAAGCTTCTGGCCAGGCGGTACAATTATCTCCGCGTTCTGGTCAGTTCCTTGGCCAAGGACTCCGATCGGGTCACCCTGGTATCCGCCCACGAGGAGAGTCTACAATATCTCAAAGGAGGGCAACTGCACCAAATCGTGAGTGGATCCTTGGGCAGCGCTACCAGTACCAAAAGAACAAAGGGCAGTATAAAGACCCTTGGAGGAGAACTTTCCTATGCTGGCCAGTTCACATGGGGCCGGCAAGGGTTTGCCAAGCTTACGTTTTTCCATGATGGTTCTTCCGAGGTGGCGTTCATTACTGCAGATCATGCACCTAAGATCATGCCCGTTTTGGAGCCTTTTGAAAGCCCAACACCCCCTGATTATACCACCATAACGGATAGTGTGGTGTCACGGAGCCTTTACCGTGAGGGCGATGGCAAGGAGCGCAGTGGATTCTATACCTGGCTCTGGGGACAAAGGTACAGACGCTATTACAAAAAGGAGGTCTCCGCCCCAGTGGGCTATTTGGATTCCCTTCACGGCGGGCTCCACTTTGGGAAAAAGGGCGGGGGACACCAATCGTACTCCATACGCCTTTTGGATGGGGAGGATCGGCAATTTGCCATGCGCTCCCTGAAAAAAGACCCCTTGAAATACCTGAAATTCAGTGTGCGCGGCGTAGCCTATGCTGAGGAGGACTACGCCGGTACGGTGCCTGAAACCTTGATCAAGGATTTTTTCACCTCCGCCCATCCCTACATGCAGTTGGTCATCAATCCTTTGGCACAACCGGTGGATGTGAACCATGCCAGAACCGAGCTCTATTTTGTTCCCATGCAAGAACCCCTGCGGGGCTGGAACCGGGAGTTTGGAAACAAGCTCTATTACATTGAGCCGCGACCCTCAGATGAGCAATACAACTACAAAGGGTATCGCAGAACCTTAGATGATCAAGGAAAGATCACTGATTTTGAGAGCACTACGGATATGCTGGAGAAAATAAAGAGTGATGAGTCCTATTTTGTAGATCAGCAGAGCTACATACGCGCCCGGGTATTTGACATGCTCATAGGCGATTGGGACCGGCACCAAGACCAATGGCGGTGGGCAGAGTATGAAAAACTCAACGGTGACAAGGAATTCATGCCCGTGCCCCGCGATCGGGACAATGCCTTTCCCAGATTTGATGGTACGGCCGTGGAGGTCATAAAGTGGTTCGTGCCCATTACCAGGCAATGGCAATCCTACGGGCCCACCATACGTAACACCAAATGGCTCAATTACAACGGCAGCCGTTTGGATAGGACCTTGCTGCCCCAATGTAGTGCGGACCAGTGGGAAAAAGAAGCACACCATATCCAGGCCAACCTTACGGAAGCCGCTATAGACAGTGCCTTTCTCAGACTTCCCCAAGCGGTCCGGGACAGTACCTCGCAGTTCATTAGGAACAGCTTAAAGCAAAGGCTAAAGAAACTGCACGTTTATGCTAGGGAATATGGTGCCTATTTGGATGAAACGGTGGTAGTGCACGCCACGGAAAAAGATGATGCCATACTGATAGAGCGGCGGCCCAACGGAGAGACACGTGTAGAGATCCGGCGTTTACTGTCCGATGAAAAGAACGAACTGTTTTATGAACGTACTTTTTATGAGGAAAGCACAGAGGAAATATGGGTGTATGGATTGGGCGATAATGATAATTTTTTGGTCACCGGAAAAGGCGATGCCAAGACCTTTGTACGCCTTATAGGAGGATATGGCAAAGATGACTATGATATAGAGAACACAAAACGCATAAAGATCTATGATTGGAAACAGGAGGAGAGCGAATTTGAACAGAAAGGCCTGCCCAAACAATTGACAGATCTATACCCCACCAATACCTTTCATTGGCGGTACTTTAAACCAGACCGCAACATTTTAGTGCCCAACGCCGGTTTCAGGACGGATGATGGTGTATTCCTCGGAATAAAGAATACCTACAAGAACAATGGTTTCAACGGAAATCCCTTTCGGCAGAAACACACCCTGTGGGCCAATTATTACCTTGGTTTCCAGGCCTCTGAGCTGGGTTATGAGGGCATCTTCGCCAACCTGATCCCCAAATGGAATTTTGAAGTGGACGGCTATTGGTCCTCTGACAGGTACGTTCAGAATTTTTTTGGTTTGGGCAATGAATCCCAAAATAGTGAGGATGCCCTGGGACGGGACTTTTACCGCGCACGTACCCAAAAAGTGAGGGTAGGGGCAGGGGTGGCCTACCATACGCTGCGCATAAAAGGCATATTTGAAAGTTATGGCATTCAAGAAATGGAAGACCGTTTTTTCACCCCTGCCAATGTCAGTGAAGCCGTGTTTGACCGGCAGTACTATGTGGGCAGCGAGACCTCTGCCTATTATTATAATGATGATGCTGATGATTTTCCTACCAAGGGGCTCTATTTTGGTCTCACGGCCGGCTACAAAATGAATCCCGCCATTGCGGACAACCGTTTCGGATACTTTAGTTTTAAGACCTCTGTAGTGCATAAGCTCAACGCAGAGGGGTCCATCGCCCTAAGTACGGAAGCTGAATACAAAACCAATTTTGGCGGCGACTATTTTTTCTACCATGCGCCTGCCTTGGGCGGTAATAATGGCCTTCGTGGATTCAGGGATGAACGCTTTACGGGGAAATCTTATTTTTACCAATCCACAGACGTCCGTTTTCTATTGAAAAGGTACCTTACGCCTTTGGCGCCACTCACCGTGGGTGCTTTTTTGGGTTACGATTACGGTAGGGTCTGGGAGCCCAATGAGCGGTCCAATACGTGGCATACCTCACAAGGGGTGGGCGTCTGGGCCAGTATTGGTAATTACCTGGCGTTTAATCTTGGGTATTTTAACTCCGTGGAGAGCAATTTGGTACAGGTGGGCTTTGGTTTTGGATTTTAAAGAAAAGGATTAGCAATTAAAACAGAGTTATCATGGAAAATATCGTGGATACCATATCAAAACAAGTGACCCACTTGTTGGCAAATGACCTACCCAGCACCTTCATGTACCATAACCTGCGCCACACGCGCAGGGTCGTGGCCAAGACCAAGGAACTGGCCGAGGGCATGGAGCTGTCCCCAGAGCATTCACAGCTGGTGGTATTGGCTGCTTGGCTGCACGATGTAGGCTATTTACAGCACCACTTGGGCCATGAGCGCGAAAGTTGCAAGATGGCCAAAACCATGTTGGCCGAAATAAAATACCCCGAGGCGAAGATCAAGGAGGTGTGTCGCCTGATCATGGCCACGGAACGGGGCAAAGCGCCCAAGGACCTTTTGGAAAAAATCATTAAGGATGCGGATGCGGCCCATTTGGCGCAAAAAGACTTTAGATCAATA
>CAKZLG010000189.1 GCA_937125035.1 uncultured Maribacter sp.
ATTGGCGAAGGAGGGGTCCAAATCCGGGTTTCCTTGGAAAATATTGGTCCTACTGGATCTTGAGGGAAATGGATTAATGAAACGGCCGCGGGGCCTATTGATCCTTCTATTGTAGCCTACTGATATGTTTTCGTTCTCCCGGAGCTCATAGATAAGGTTCAGGGTTGGAAAAAGGCCGGGATAATTCTTATCAAAGTTCAGATCCACGTCCTCGCCCAGCAGTTCTTCCAATTGGGCCGTATCAAACTCAGACGTTACCTTGCCCTTCAACACCGTATTCTCAAACCGAAGGCCCAAAAGAAAGGAAAAACGTTCACCAAATTTATTCCCATACTGGGTGTAAAGGGCATGGACGTTCTCATCATAGGTAAAGGTATTGGTAAGCGCTTCATTCAGGTCAAAATTGCCTGTGATCTGGTTCAGGGTATCCAACCTAAAACTGGTCACCTCCTGCTGAAAGGTGCCCCTGTAGCCCGCCTCAAACTGGCTATCACCCATGGGCAGTACATAATCCGCCTGAATCAAGTACTCGTTCTGTAGCTCTCCAGCATCCACGAGCTCTTTGGCCAGAAGAAGATCATCTGGGAAGGTGGTGTTCTCCTCAATATCCGTAAGTACCACCTCATCACTTTTGGAATACTGCAGGTCTACCGTAAGCTCATGGCCATCCTCATTGAAGTTGTTCCTGTAGTTCAACGAAACCTGGTAATTGGTATCCTTCTCATTTTCGTCCTCTACCCTCAGGGTACGGCTATCCAAAACACTACTGAAAAAGCGTTGCGTATTGTTCTCCGTGCGATCCAGCTCATCTGAAAAGCGCGTGAAAAAACTGCCTGTAACGGATGACCTTTCCGTAAGAAAATACTCCATGCCCAGATTGGCATTGAAACCTTGGTCGGTCCTTGAAATATCCCTATCCTCCGTGATGCGGTCAAACTGGCCGTTGGTGTAGGTATTGTCGAAAAAAGCGTTGCCGGGCGGTTCACGGTAAGAGTAGCCCAGGGTGGTGAAAATATTGAACTTGTCCGTGCGCAGGTTCAAGTTCGTATTTACCTGGCTGGCAACGGGGAAACCTACGGTGGTGTTCACGGTACCGTTGAAACCCAGTGTTTTTTCCTTTCTGAGGATGATGTTAAGGATACCTGCGGTACCTTCGGCATCATAGCGCGCGGAAGGGCTCGTAATGACCTCCACACTTTCTATGGCGTCCGCGGGCAATTGCCGTAGGGCATCGGCAGAGCCGAAACCCGCCAAGGCAGAGGGCCTTCCGTTGATCAGGATTCGTACGTTGCTATTACCTCGTAGGGCTATGGCCCCATCCACATCTACCGTTACAGAGGGCACGTTGTTCAAGGCATCACTCACGTTACCGCCACTGGTAGTGATGTCCTTGCCTATATTGTATATCTTTTTGTCCAACCTAACCTCTACGGTGGTCTTTTCGCCGATTACCTCAACAGCATCCAACTGGGTGGCATCTATCTGCAGTGAAATGGTCCCCAAATCCCTATCTGAGGTAATATTCTGATCATCCAGTCGATACGATTTGTAGGAAATATATTCCACCCGTAAGTTATACCTCCCTTTTGCCGCTTCTACGCGGAAGTTTCCATCCATGTCCGTAATGCCCCCGGTTACCTTACTGGGGTCGTCCGCCCGCTGCAGCACCAAGGTGGCATACTCTAAAGGCAGTTTATTGTCCCGGTCCAACACCCTCCCCGTTAAGGTTACGGTTTCCTGTTGCGCAAAAGAAATGGAAAGTGTAAATAAGAGTAATAGCGGAAAGCTTATGCGGTAATGCTGCATTATGTTGTAACGTTTTCATTTGTAGTCATCCCAAAAATGCACCAAAACCACAAAGGGGAAGGACTATTTTCTTTAAACGACGGGAGTAGCTACGCCAACGTTCCCAACAAAATGTTAAGATGGCGAAGGAGTGTTTATAAACCCTTATTTTTTAGGGTCCTTTATGATAGGGTGCTCTTTTTTGAGACGATTGGAGTAAGATGACTTTTACCTTTGAAATCAATTTTTCTGAATGCGCTTGCTGAACCATAAAAAAAGCAGTCCACAAAGCAACCATGCCGGAAGCGTCACAAAAGATAAAAAGACATCAAACCCTACTGATATTGCATAAAAAATACCAAAGCTCAACGCCCATGCCCATAATACGGCCTTATTATAATTAAGGTTCACGGCTGCCGCATAGGCGGGAACAATGCCCACCCTTTTATGAAAAAAGTGTTCAAAGACGATGATGGCCCCAAAGGGTGCCAGTATAAAACCATACAGCGCAACGAAATCCAAGAGCTTCATGGCAAAAGCAGGAAAAAGTCCGGCTATGGTAGCAATGCCCCCTGCCAGAATGGTGACCCAAAACGTGGATGCCTTGGGTATAATGGCCTGGAAGGCAAGACCGGCTCGGTAAATGGTGGGGTTGGCGGTGGTCCAACCAGCCAACACCACAGCAATGATACCAAAGACCCCAATGGCATTATAGGCCAAAGGGCCCGGAGCCACGGTGGGGGCCTCTCCATTGGATAGAAGTGCCTGGGCCTCTGGAGACCGTAGGTAAACAGCATATAGCAGTGCCGCAGCGATCCATGCCATATAATGGCCCACATACATGCCAGCGGCCGTGGTCCACCCGGACCGTGCCTTTTTGGCAAAGCGAAAAACAGAAAGGTCGGACATGCCTATGTGCATGGCCGCATTGGCGAACCAAGACCAAATGACAACATGCCAAAAGGTGTATTTTAGTTGACCGGTAAAAGGTTCCGAGCCCTCGCCCCAAATATTCCAAAAATCAGATAAGCTGCCCACACCCAGTTGTTGTAAGGCCACCACGCCACAAGCCACAAAGGCCAGGACAATAAGGGGGGACATCCAGTTGGCGGCCTTGGAGACCATATCATAGCCTTTAGAGGCGATCAGCGATATCACGGCCCCCACTACCAATACGATCACCACCCAAGTGGCCCCGTTGGGCATGGTATCCGTTAATTTGGGCATTTCCATTTGAAATGGGATACCCACCGCTGTGGCAGATACCGTGATCATGGCCCCGGCCAAAAAGCAGAACAAAATACCATTGGCCAGATTGTAACCAATGACCAATTTCTTTCCGCAGATCCGCTCTAACTGATAATAAAGGGTCAAACGATATTTTACGGCAATTTCAGCGGTTAGGAACCGCCACGACAATACGGCCAATAGATTTCCGATCAATAGGCCTATGATAAGGTCAAAGGCACTTACCCCAGCCGTAAGGAACAGCGGCCCTATGGTAAATTCAGTTCCTGCTGCGTGTTCTCCCGCATACATGCCCAAAAAGCTTTTCCAGCTTTTAAGTTTGGACTCTGGTACGGGCTGGCGTTCAAATTCACCCCCGGCAATATCCTCTATTTCTTCTTCAATGTTGTATTGGCTCATATGGCGTTTGGTGTTGGTTAGGATTTTATGAGGTGTTTGGGCAAATCTTCCACGCGCTCACAACAGAGTTGGTCCATGACCTGTTGAAATTGGGTCTTTAGCATTGCAATGGTGTGGTCTCCTCCCTTCTTCCCCAAGGCACCCACCCCGTACATAAAAGAGCGACCCATGAAGCTGAATTTGGCACCACTTGCCATGACCCTGGCAATGTCCGGACCGGAGCGTAGCCCACTGTCCAACATGATCTCAATTTGATCGCCATACTTGCTTTCAATGTCCTTTAGTGTACCGATGGTGGATTGGGCGGCATCCAGTTGCCTACCGCCGTGGTTGGAAAGGATAACCCCGTCAAAACCCATGGCTATGGCATCTTTTGTATCCTGTTCGGAGGCCACGCCCTTTAAAACCAATTTTCCCTTCCATTGGTCCCGTATGGGTTTGATGCGTTCCGCATTGAGCTTGCCAGAGAACGTACGGTCCATAAAGGCACCCAATTGCTTTAGGTTAAGGCCTTCTGGCGTGTAGGGCTTAAGCGTCTCAAAGGTGGGCTGGCCATACTTTAAGGTATTGAAGGCCCATTTGGGCTTGCCCAAGATCTGTAGGATGTTGGCCACGGACATTTTTGGGGGGAGCGCCAACCCATTCTTAAAGTCCCTTGGCCTGAAACCAAAGGTGGGCACGTCACAGAGCAGCACCAGCACGGGGCAGCCTGCCGCTTCCGCCCTCTTTAGGATATCATTGCGCACGGCATCCTCTACAGGATTGTATAATTGAAACCATGCCCGGCCTTCCGTTAGCTCGCTGGCCCTTTCAATATTCATTGTGGTCACCGTACTCAGTATGAACGGAATGTTGTGCTTGGCAGCCGCTTCGGCCAAGATGGCGGGGGAATTGGGCCACATAAGACCTTGGAGCCCCACCGGTGCAATACCAAAAGGCGCATCGAACTCCATGCCCATAACGGTGGTCTTAGTGGAACTTGATCCTTGGTTACGGAGGTATCTGGGCTGCAATTGAATTTCACGTATCTCTGCCGTGTTCCTGGACAAGCTCACATCCTCATTGCAGCCACCGTCCAAATATTCAAAAGCAAATCGGGGCACGCGGGCCTTGGCCTTGTTCCTCAAATCTGTCACTGAAGGATAATCCGTATTGAATTGCGCCATAGTCGTTATGTTTTAAGAAATGCCGTTTGATGGGCAAGTCCGTAATGTTGGGTCAAAAAATGCTGTGGCAAGGTCCTTTCACCCAATACCAAAGCGGCGCCTAGCGCAGAGCCTAAAGAGGCCGTAGCCGTGCTAACGTGCATCTCCCTTAAAAAATGGGTGAGCATCTTCACATAGGTTTCATTGGCCGCAAAACCACCGTCAATATAAAGCCCTGTTATGTCCATACCGCCCTTTGCCAAAGAAATACATTCTACCTGCAGTTTTACCAATTCCAAAAGCAATTGATGGTATGCCTCTTCAAATGTAGCATATTTCATAAAGCTGATTTTTGGCAATTCTTGCTGATCAAGGCTTTGCCAATGGAACATAGGTTCAAAATCCTTTTCTATCCTTGAAAAGAGATCCCCATTGAACCGGACCGTCTCATGGTAGTCAGGAGATTTACCGTAGGTTTCTGAAAGCACTGCCACCTGTACTTTGTACTCATTGCCCAAGAACAGTCTGGCGGAGCGCACGGTACGCCCATCCGTGCGTAAGAATGAGACCCCTCCCTTTTCTACTTCTTCCTGTACAAGGGCGTGCGGAAAAAATGGGTTTAGGCTAATGCTCCACGTACCGGTGGAGACCAGAACAAAAGGAGCCATGCTCCCTTTAATATATGGCAAAAGGGCCGCAGAGCTGTCATGAATGCCCACGCCCACCTGTATCTTTTTCCCTTGGAACGAACGTTCATATACTGTCTCTGAGGGTAAGATGGAAGGCAACTTCTTATGGATACCCTCTTGGTATACCCACCTATGGTAATCCTTTTCCTCAAAATCCCAAAGGGCGGTATGGCATCCTATACTGGTATATTCGCTTACGGGAACCCCAGTGAACACATAGCTCAAGTACTGGGGCAAATGCAGGGCATAAGCAATGCGATCGTATAGTTGTGGACGCCTTTTTTTCAACCAGTACAATTGCAGACCTGAATTCAACATACCATAAAAGGGACTCCCTACGGCTTCGGTAAACACGTCTTCCGGCCCATAGGTTTCGAAAAACACCGCTTTGATTTCGGAGTTAAAAGGCTTCGTGTAATCGTAGAGCGGCGCCACGATCTGCCCCTCCTTATCAACGTATACCCAACTGGCCCCATATCCTGAAAAATTTAAGCTGGTAATTTGGTACGCTTGGTTCGCCAAGGTGCCTTCAAAGACCTTTAAAAGCCATTGGCGAAGTGCACCGATATCTTCGGCAGGGTAACCGTCTTCGTCCGTAATAGTGGGCAAACGCACGTACTCCCTATGGACCTCTGTATACTCTTCATCAAAAAGAAAAAATTTCTTATTGGTCTTGCCAATATCAAATACAGCGGTCACCTTTTTTCCCATATCACAAGCCTGTTGCCACAGCGGTGGCGCCCCTTTCCTTTATCAGGTTTTTCCTCACCTCCATATCCCTGTAGGACTTTATGGGGTGAAGAGCACCGCCACATTGCCACCTAGAGCGCTGTACCAATGATCTAACATCCGTACGGAAAGCGCTCTGCAATATTTCTTGACAGGCCACAACGTCTTGGGCGGACTGCGCTGCCAAGAGCGCCGTTTGATCCACCAGTAGCGCCTTGGCATAGGCCTCTTGTATGGCCTCTAAAGACTGCATAAGGTCTTCCAAAGGGTCCTTTATGTTATGACTGGCATCGATCATCCAAGCAGGATAAGGATTTTGGGGATTGTTTTGCATGCCCTGTACCAATTCATTGAAGATCAAGAACAGGGCATAGGGCTTTATGGCCCCCACGGTAAGGTCATCATCTCCATATTTACTGTCATTGAAATGAAAGCCCCCCAATTTCCCCTTCAACATTAAAGTGGCCACAATCTGCTCAATATTGGTATTGGGCAAGTGATGCCCTAAATCAACGAGGGTATAGGCTCTGTCCCCGCAGGCGTTGGCCAACATATAGGAAGTGCCCCAATCTTGTATCACGGTACTATAGAAGTTGGGCTCATAGGGTTTATATTCAATAAAGAGACTCCAGTTCTGGGGCATGGCCCCGTAGATCTTCTTTAAGCTATCTTCCGTATGCAACAGGGCGGACTGAAAGTTGGTCTGTCCCGGAAAATTACTGCCGTCGGCCAACCAAACGGTCAGGCTCTTGGAACCCAGTTTTTCGCCAATGTCTATAACATCTAGATTATGTTGCACTGCCTGTTCACGGGAAGCTGCATTGGTATTGGCCAGGGAACCATATCTGTAGCTTTCCTGGGCATTACTCTGATCTTGAAAGGTGTTGGAGTTCACCGCATCAAACACCAGATCTAAGGAGCTGGCCCTTTCTTTGATCGCCGCATAGTCCTGTGGCACATCCCATGGTATGTGCAGGAAAATGGCCCCTTCGGATTGGGTCAGTGCATGAATGAGGCCCACATCATCCAACTTTTGTTCCAAGGTGGCTGGTTCGCCTCCGTGGGCGAAACGGCCAAAACGTGTTCTGCCCGCCCCAAGGGCCCAGCTGGGTATAGCTACCTGAAATTCAGATAGTTTGGCTAGCCGTGCCACGATATCGTGACCTTTCTGCTGCAATTTATTCGCGATAAAATTAAATTCGTATTGATGTTCCTCAAGAAGGTTTTTATCGCTTTTTTGAATTTCGGATTTGTCTACTATCATGTTTTGATCATCAGATGATTTGAAAAACATTCCTTTGCCAATCCAACTGCGTAGTTGCCAGACCCCCTCCCCTAAACGGACGGGGGGAAGGCTTTTATCTTACAAAGGCATTGGCCATGCCCCCATCCACATTAATGATATTGCCAGTGGATTTGTCCAAGATGCCCACTAGGGCAAACACTCCGTTGGCTATATCCTCAGGATATATGATCTCATGCAGCAGATTTCTCTTGGCGTAGTGCGCAGGAAGTTCTTCTACCGTAATGCCATAGGCCTTGGCGCGGCCCTCTGCCCAATCCCCTTCCCAGATTTTACTGCCTACGATGACCCCATCTGGGTTCACCACGTTCACCTTAATCTTGTCAGAGGCCAATTCGGCCGCCAATAATCTGGACATATGCTGTTGGGCGGCCTTGGCCGTTCCGTACCCTACGTTGTTGGGTCCGGAGACCAATCCATTCTTACTGGCAATATTAATGATATCACCACCAAGTCCTTGCTGGCGCATGATTTTCACCCCTTGTTTCGCCAGTTCAAACTGCCCTTTTACCAAAACATCCTGCAAAGTGTCCCAGTCCTCTTCCGTGGTCTCCCCCAAAGGCTTGGAAATGGCCAGCCCAGCACTGTGCACCACAATATCCACCCCGCCAAATTCCAAACACGTTTTTTTGTAGGCCTCTGCAATGGATTCGTTTTGGGTAACATCACAGACGGCATACGCAGCGATATCCCTGCCATAGGTGGTTACAGCATCTTTCAACCGGTTCTCGGCTATATCTGCAAGAACCACATTGGCTCCTTCTTGGGCCAATTTATCCGCTATGGCCTTACCTATGCCCCCACCCGCACCGGTAACAAAGGCCACTCTCCTGGAGAGTGGCTTTTCCTTGGGCATGCGTTGCAATTTAGCTTCTTCCAGGAGCCAGTATTCAATATCAAAGGCCTCTTGTCTCGGCAATGAGGTATACGCGGATATGGCTTCCGCACCCCGCATGACATTGATGGCATTCACATAAAATTCATTGGCCACCCTTGCCGTTTGCTTGTTTTTTGAAAAGCTGAACATTCCCACGCCAGGATAGATGATGATCACGGGATTGGGATCGCGCATGGCCGGACTATTACCTCGTTTGCACGTTTCATAATACTGCCTGTACTCTTCACGATATTTTTCAAAAAAAGGCTCTAATTTTTTTAAAAGGGATTGGGTATCGTCTGTATCCTCATGCACATCCAAATTCAACACCAAGGGTTGGATCTTGGTGCGCAAAAAGTGATCTGGGCAAGAAGTACCCATAGGAGCCAAACGTTCCAAGTCATGACTATTGATGTATTGAAGTACCACATCACTATCATTGAAATGCCCTACCATCCTTGCCTCAGAAGAGCAAAGGCCCCTAAGCAATGGCATTAAGCTGGCCGCTTTTTCCTTTCGCGCATGGGGGGGCAGGGATTTCACTTTTTCACCACCAAAGACGTTGCCTTTTTCCTTTATTTTTATTGCAATGTACTCAGAGGCCATTTCAATTACCTCTAAACTGTTCATGTAACTTTCATAGGAAGTATCCCCCCATGTAAAAAGGCCATGGCTTCCCAAGACAATTCCCCGAATACCGGGATTATCGTTCAAACATTTTTCCAATTGCAGTCCCAAATCAAAACCGGGCCGTTGCCAGGGTACCCAGCCCATGGTGTCTCCCCAGATTTCCTTGGTTACCTTTTGGCTGTCCTTGGCGGCCGCTACGGCTATGAGCGCGTCTGGATGTAGATGGTCTATATGTTTAAACGGCAAAAGTCCGTGAAGGGGGGTGTCTATTGAAGGCGCCCTACTATCCAAATCAAAAATGCAATGGTTGAACAGGCCCACCATGCGATCTTCATCGTCCAGACCGCCATACACATTTTTAAGGTCTCTAAGTCTTTCGGTATACAAACCGGCAATACCTGCCCTGGTCAGCGTGCCAATATCCCCTCCGGAACCTTTGATCCACATCACTTCCACTTCCTCATTGGTAAGCGGGTCTTTTTCAATGGTCTTACAGCTCGTGTTGCCACCACCATAGTTGGTGATCTTGAGATCCGTTCCCAAAAGGTTGGAACGATATAAAAACAGGGCCAACTGATCATCACCCAAACTGGCCGCCTCTTTCTCGTCCCATAGGTAATCAACATGTTTAAAAGTTTTGGTCTTCATTGTACGTCTGATATTGTTTTAAAACAAATTTATAAAATTGACTTTCCCTGAGCGTTCTGTACCGTCCTGATTTAATGCCCGATCCTTGAAAACTGGGTTAAATCTGTAAAATACATTTATAAAAATAGTCTTTAAGCTGTTTTTTATTAAAATTAATTTAGTGCACCACTATAATAATTTTGCTAAAATCCCATAGAAAGATTCTCGTTTTACTGTTTTTCTTAATGACAAGTTTCCAAGATTTCTTTCCCAGCTTTTCAAAATAAATGCAGATTACGATACAGCCATCTACCATTCCTGCAAACACCACCGTTATGCTTCATCTAAACACTTCACGGCCGGAAAAAGGATTAGTGGTCAACAAAAGGGTTGCACAACAAAAACGGGATTACTGTTGTAAGAAGAGAGGGAAACCAATTCCTTTCCAACTCCTTTCAGGCCCATTTGGTCTTGGATAGCCATTGCAGAACATGATTTATAGCGATTCCAATTTTATTCGAAATCCAGATAAAAATCAAAAAAGGGCAAAACCTGTTGGGGCAATCGGCCTTTTTGGGTATAGATATTATTCACATGGGTGCCTATGTATTCTTCGGCAAAATGTGTAACTCCCACGTTTATAAATTGCAGAAAAACGGAATGGCAAAAATGAACATGACCCCTGTGGGGGCAATCCCCTTGAGGCCCATTGTTATAAAATTGGTAATCTCATGGGTGAAACCTGCCAGTAACGCCGTAATAATGGCCACAAGGATAAGGGCCACCAC
>CAKZLG010000190.1 GCA_937125035.1 uncultured Maribacter sp.
CATCAACGATGATACTTCTTAATTTCATAAGGGCTGATTTGTGGGGTTAAATCATTAACAAAGAACTTAAAAAACAAGCTCAACTGCAACAAAAGATGTAAACAATGCGCTGTTAATTGTATAGTTTGCAATGACCATAGGTTTAAGATTTGGTTCAAGTTTTTTATATTGTTACCCCACTATAACGAAGAAATTTCGCATTTCTTGTATAAGTTTTAAATTATTGGCTATTTTTGCACTCCTTAAAATAAAATATAATATGAACCATTACGAAACTGTTTTCATTTTGAATCCCGTTCTATCTGATGTTCAGATAGAGGAAACAGTTAAGAAATTCGAGGATTTCTTAATTAAGAATGGAGCCAAAATGGTCTCCAAAGAGAATTGGGGCCTAAAAAAATTGGCTTACCCTATCCAAAACAAAAAAAGTGGTTTTTACCACCTCTTTGAATTTGCCTCTCCTGGTGAGGTTCTCATGCCCTACGAGCAAGAGTTCAAAAGGGATGAGCGTGTCATGAGGTTCTTGACCGTGAAGTTGGACAAGCACGCCGTGGCTTGGGCAGAGAAAAGAAGAACAAGGAACAAAACCGCTAAAGCTTAAGTAACATGTCAACATTACAACAACAAGCAAAAGGAAAAAAGGATGGGGAGATCAGGTATTTGACCCCATTGAACATTGAGACCAATACCAAGAAAAAATATTGCCGTTTCAAAAAGTCCGGTATCAAATACGTAGACTACAAAGACCCGGATTTTTTAATGAAATTGGTGAATGAACAAGGTAAGCTGTTGCCAAGGAGGCTTACCGGAACTTCTTTGAAGTACCAAAGAAAAGTAGCTCAGGCAGTGAAAAGGGCACGTCATTTAGCTTTAATGCCCTACGTTGGCGATTTATTAAAATAAAAGAAAGGTAGCATGGAGCTTATATTAAAGGAAGACGTAGAGAATTTGGGTTTTAGGGATGACTTGGTAACCGTTAAGAACGGTTACGGTAGAAATTACCTCATACCACAGGGTCTGGCCGCCATGGCTACCCCTTCCGCCAAAAAAGTATTGGCGGAAAACCTAAAGCAAAGAGCACATAAGGAGAAAAAAGTTGTGGACGCAGCCAAGAAAACTGCAGAAGCACTCAAGGCTTTGGAACTTAAGATCACCGCCAAGGCAGGTGCTGGTGACAAGTTGTTCGGTTCCGTATCCCATATTGATCTGGCCGCCGCGCTAGAGAAGGAAGGGCACAGCATAGATAAAAAATTCATCAGCATACAAGGTGGTGCCGTAAAAAGGACCGGACCCTACAATGCGCAGATACGCCTGCACAGGGAAGTTGTTGTGGATTTTCCATTTGAAGTAGTGGCTGAACAACAATAAGTACAATATGATTAAGAATGAAAGCCTTTCAGTTCAACTGGGAGGCTTTTTTTTAGGTACCACCTCAATAAGAGCATGAAATACGCAAGACTCACCAAAGAGCAATTGGAGGAACTGCAGCAGGAGTTTGTCAATTTTCTGGCCACGCAGAGCATTACCGCCAGCGAATGGCAGGAACTAAAGCAAACTAAGCCCCAAGTGGCCGAAGACGAGATAGACGTGTTCAGTGACCTTATCTGGGAGGGTGTTCTGACCAACGTGGGGTATGTGGAACATATCTCTGAGCAACAGATGCACCTTTTCCACCTAACACAAAAAGAAATGAAACTCATAGCCATAAAGGTCATGAACCCAAAAATAGACCTTACCACCCAGCAAGGGTACCAGTGGTTCAAGAAAAATTGGCAATCGGATTTCGTGGAATATATGACCGCTTCCAAGGCCTATGGCCTGGACCCTAATTTGGATAAATTTCAGTTGATACAGCAAGGGGCTGTCATCACCAAAGGGGAACTCTACCATTGGTTTGAGAAAATGATGGATACCCCCTAAAGTCCCCTAACCCCCAAAAGGGGAATTTTTATGCACACCGGTATATGTTTTAGTATTTGTTATATTTCATTCATAAGTTAAAGTTTCTTCTTTGCAAGGCTTAATGGGGAGGCTTATATTTATACCACATAATACATTCATGGCACAGAAACCATCCATTCCCAAAGGAACCCGAGATTTTGCCCCTGCTGAAGTGGCCAAGCGCAATTATATTATCGATCTTATCAAAAAACAATTTCAGTGCTTTGGTTTTCAACCTATTGAAACCCCCTCGTTTGAAAACTCGGATACCTTAATGGGTAAATACGGGGAAGAAGGGGACCGGCTGATTTTCAAGATCTTAAATTCGGGGGATTTTTTGGCCAAAGTGGATCAAGGCACCTATGCTAAAAAAGATGCCGTTGCCCTGGCCCCTAAAATAACCGAAAAAGCATTACGCTACGATCTCACCGTACCCTTTGCCAGGTATGTGGTGATGCACCAAAACGAATTGGACTTTCCCTTTAAACGCTATCAGATACAGCCCGTTTGGCGCGCCGATCGTCCTCAAAAAGGTCGCTTTAGGGAATTTTACCAGTGCGATGCGGATGTTGTGGGATCCGATTCCTTATTGCAAGAGGTGGAATTCATACAGTTGTACGATGGTGTTTTTACGGAACTGGGTCTCACGAATACGATCATTAAGTTGAACAACCGAAAAATATTGGCCGGCATTGCCGAAACTATTGGCGCACAGGAACGATTGGTGGACTTTACGGTGGCCTTGGATAAGTTGGATAAGATAGGGGAAGAAAAGGTGCGGGAGGAAATGCACTCCAAAGGAATACCGCAAGAGGCCATAGTCAAGGCGGCACCCTTGTTTGCTTTAAAGGGAAGCAATGCGGAACAATTGCAGGTTTTAGCGGATTTCCTTACCCATTCTGTAATGGGCACAGCCGGGGTAGGGGAGCTTCAGTTTTTATTGGATGCCATAGCAAAGCTTGGGCTACAATCCGCCCAATTGCGCATAGACGTTACCCTGGCCAGAGGATTGAATTACTACACGGGTGCCATTTTTGAAGTTACGGCACCAGAGGGAGTGGATATGGGGTCCATTGGTGGTGGAGGGCGCTATGATGACCTCACCGGTATCTTTGGCCTAAAGGATGTGAGCGGGGTGGGCATTTCCTTTGGTTTGGATAGAATTTACCTTGTACTGGAGGAGTTGGGTCTGTTTCCCGAGGCCATAGCCCGTTCGTTGGACGTACTTTGCCTCAATTTTGGCCCTAAGGAGGGCATGGCGGCACTTACATTGGCCACTAGTTTACGGAAACAGGGCATAAAGGCAGATCTATACCCATCTGACACGAAGCTCAGTAAGCAGTTCAAATATGCTAACAACAGAAATGTGCCCTATGTCATTCTTTTGGGGGAAGAAGAATTGAAGAATAACTCTTTTATCGTAAAACACATGGCCACCGGCAACCAGGTCAGCTATGCCCTTACGGATGTGGCTAATTTTGTGGCCACGTTATAATCGCGCCTTAATTTCTTGGAACACTGTGGCATAATAGTCCGGTGCGTGGGGCACATAGGCTGTCTTGCTCGTATCGTTTGCCAAATTCCGCTCTAGTTGGGTAAGAAATATCAGCAACAAGGCCTCCACTTCACTTTCTTGTTTTGACAACCGTTCTTGGTCTACAGTAAGTTCACAAAGGAAGGTGTGGTGGTACTCACAGTCCAAGAGTTGGGCATGGTGTCTTTGAACCGACTTGAAGACCCCTATTTTTTCTAGTGCCCCGGAGGGTAACCTTAGGCCTATTTCCTCCTCCGTTTCACGCAATGCGGCCACTTCAATGGCTTCCCCAGCCCCAACATGTCCCGCTACGGAAACATCCCAAAGGCCTGGGTAGGTGTCTTTGGAGGCACTTCGCTTTTGTAGTAAGACTTCGCCCGCTTTGTTGTAGAGCCAGACATGCACGGTGGGGTGGAAAAGGCCTAGGGCGTGTGCCCTGCTCTTTACTATGGTCTCGCCCGTGGGCTTACCGTGCTCATCCAAGATATCTATAAGTTCATCCATAGGTAAAAAAAACCCCCGTGGGACGGGGGCGTAAAATCAATCAAAATAACTGAAGGTCTCCCCTTCTTTTAGGCTCAACACCGTTTCATAGATCAAACGGATCACATTCTCAACGTCATTTTTATGAACGGTCTCCACCGTTGTGTGCATGTAGCGCAACGGCAAGGAGATAAGGGCAGAGGCCACCCCGCCGTTGCTGTAGGCAAAGGCATCCGTGTCCGTGCCCGTCATCCTTGAGGATGCCAAACGTTGGAAAGGAATTTTCTTGGCCTCGGCAATATCCAAAATGTGTTCGCGTAGTTTGTTCTGTACGGCCGGGGCATAGGAAATGACCGGTCCCGCACCAATTTCCGTATGGCCCTGCTCCTTCTTCTCGATCATGGGGGTAGTGGTGTCGTGGCACACATCCGTTACAATCGCAATGTTCGGTTTAATGGTCTGGGTGATCATTTCGGCCCCGCGCAGACCTATTTCCTCCTGTACCGAGTTGGTCACGTAAAGCCCAAAAGGCAATTTTTTCTTGTTTTCGTGCAAAAGCCGCGCCACCTCGGCAATCATGAAACCACCAATACGGTTGTCTATGGCCCGGCATACGAACTTATCCTTGTTGAGTACTTGAAAGGTGTCCGGATAGGTGATGACGCAACCCACGTGAACGCCCATTTTTTCCACTTCCTCCTTATTCTTGGCGCCTATGTCTATAAATATGTTCTCTAGCTTGGGGGGCTCTTCCTTACCTGATTTACGGGTATGGATGGCCGGCCAGCCAAAAACCCCTTTTACAATGCCTTTTTTGGTATGGATGTCCACCCACTTGGATGGGGCGATCTGGTGGTCACTACCCCCATTGCGGATGACGTAGAGCAGGCCATTATCCGTAATGTAATTGACGTACCATGATATTTCGTCAGAGTGGCCCTCGATCACCACTTTATACTTTGCCTTGGGGTTGATCACCCCCACGGCGGTACCATAGGTGTCCGTTATGAAGGTGTCCACATAGGGCTTTAGATAATCCATCCAAATTTTTTGGCCTTCCCATTCGTAACCGGTGGGAGCGGCATTGTTAAGGTATTTTTCTAAAAACGAGAGTGATTTTTTTGATAGTACTGCAGTTTTTGCCATAGGTTCAAAGTTTAGTACAAACTTAGCAATATTCACTTGTATTTAATCTATAGCTCATTGAATATTGATTAATTTTGGCAAGGCTTTTGAACACCTTTAGGTATGAACTATAGGCACATTTTAGGGGGAATCATGATGGTGTTGTGCATGGGTATCCGTGCCCAGGTAGCTGAACAGACCTTGGATTCCGTTGCGGAAAAATTGATCATTGTTGAAGGGGATTCGGTTTTTCAAAGCTCTATTGCGCTGCAAGAGGCCTATGTTTTTGGAAAGCTGAAGTTTGATAGTTACGACGAAAAGCTGCGCTATTATATTTTAAGGAGAAAAACGCACAAGGTATATCCGTATGCCAAATTGGCCGCAGAACGCTTGGTTGAACTGAACGATAGCCTTGAAAAAATAAAAAAACCCCGTAAGCGCCGTAAATATACACGTACGGTACAGAAGTACATTGAGGGCGAATTTTCTGATGAACTAAAAAAATTGACCCGTACAGAGGGGCAGATTTTGGTAAAGCTGATCTACCGCCAAACGGGTGAAACCGCTTTTGACCTGGTGAAGGAGCTCCGCAATGGCTGGCGTGCCTTTTGGTACAATACCACCGCCAAGCTATTTAAAATCAGTATAAAGGAGGAATTTCACCCCGACATGGTGCAGGAGGACTATCTCATTGAGGATATTCTGCAACGTGCTTTTTCAGCGGGACAGTTGGAGCGGCAGGAGACCGTTTTGGATTATAACTACTCAGAACTGTACGATAAGTGGAAAAACCCCACGCTACGGCAAAAATCAAACTAACGTTCAGATTTGCCAAAGAAGGCCGAAGTGATGGTCTTGATGCCCACGAACCCCATATAAACCGCTAGGATGGCCAAAACAATGCCCACCACCAGCACGGGCCAATAAAAGGGATGGTCTTCGTTTTTAAAAGCCTGCCATAGTATAATGGGCGCGGAGAACATCAACAGCACGGTGATGCCCAGTTTTTTCACTCCTTTGAGCAACATGTCCTTATCTGTTCTCATTCTATCGTTAAGCTCATTTTATGTTCTTGTACAATGCCAAAATAGCCTAATGCAAAAACATTTGGTCGTTCTACATTATCAAAACTATCAATATTATCAATATTCGTAACGTCAGCGAAATTTCCGCGAACTGTGGCCACTGGAGTTTCAAAAAGTTCAAATTCCCCTTCGGATTGTTCCAATAACAGATCCATATAGTTATAGAAACTCATATCAGCACCCAGTATGCCAATTTCCAGCTGTGTTCCCCTAGGTAGTTCACTATTATAAGAATACGAAAAAGTATATTCTTGACCTGCAAAGAACTCATCTGCAAGGGTACTATAGTTCTCGTTATCAAAATCGAAAACATAATAATTGTCCTTCTCAGGTATATCCTCAAAAGTAATGGTAATTTCCGTATTGTTTGGGTTGAAAATTTCAGAAGTACTCTGAGCTACTGTTTTTATTGGTGGTGCCGGAGAAAAAAACGTTTGGGCCAGATACACGTGTCCTGCATGTTCAATATAAAGCGAAAATCGGTTGTTGTCTTTGAGCAGGGAGTTTGAAATGGGGTTGACTGTGTTATAGATGCCAAAATTATTTTTAATTTCCTCAAATGGAATTGCTACGGTCGAACGAATTAATTCATCCTCTAATTCCTCCATTATGATGATGATGTTGTCTAATTTGGTCAAAGGCACGGTACCAAAGAAACCATCGGTTAAACTCACTCTGATAGCCACCGGTGTTGAAGGTTCACTCATATTAACACGAATAAGAGCATCTATGATCAGTCTGGGCGCTTCATCGGCAAGCTCAACTTCAATGACATCCTCACAACCTACCAGCGTTATAATGAGTAGGAGTAAACAAAGCCTATTTCTTTGTAATAGAAACATCTATTCAATGGTTATAGTTTTTTTGAATTCCTGTACCACAGCAAAATAGCCCAAGGCAAAATTGTCCGTTCGTTCCACATTGTCAAATACATCAATATTATCAATGCCCGTCACGTTGAAGATATTGCCGCGTACTGTTGCCACGGGAGTTTGAAAGGGCCCTTGGTCGCCACCGGATTGCACAATGACTTGATCCATATAGGTATAAAAGGATTCATCTGCCCCAAAGATGGAAACGGTCAAGGTCATACCGGCCTCTATGGTATCGTCATAAAAATAGGAGAATTCAAATTGCTGTCCTTGGTAAAATTCATCCTCGGTGACCAGATATTCATTGAATCCAAAATCCAATATATAGAAATCATTGCGATCTCCGTTGTCCGTAAAGGCCACTTTCACCTCGGTCTCGTCGCCAGAGAACAATGTGCCATCCCCCTGAATCAAAGTATCAATGGGCACGGTGGGCACAAAGGTGGTGCGGGCCAAATAACGT
>CAKZLG010000191.1 GCA_937125035.1 uncultured Maribacter sp.
CCAATTACAATCGCTATAGCAGTACCACGGCCATTAAGGCCACCCAGATGTATTACGAATTGGCCCGGGCCCATGACCTCACCTTGGCTCAGATGGCCTTGGCTTATGTGAATACCCGGCCCTTTCTCACCAGCAATATCATAGGGGCCACTTCCATGAAGCAACTAAAGGAGAATATAGACAGTATCCATGTAAAATTACCGGATACGGTCTTGAAGAAAATAGAGGAGATCCACCACCAAATTCCAAATCCGTCACCCTAATGATAAACCTTATTCCATTGAAAGTTGGCCTTGGCCAAATCTTGTTGATCGTTGCGGTCATTATTGTCATATTGACCCTCTCCAGGATTATGAGGGATAGGAGGTAATATATCTACAATCTAAAAAAAGTTGAAAACATTGGTTTTATAGGGTCTCAACCACTGCTTATTACAATTTAACTATAATAATCTTTTTTAATCTTGAAAACTCAAATAGATGTACAATTATGGGCGGCATGACCAATATAGACTTTAACTTAAATAATTATTCGTTTTATGGCTAATAAAATTTTGGTGTTCATTGTAATTCTTTTGGCAGGAAATCTACATGGGCAGGCTTCTGACTATATCATTACTCAAAATCATGATACAATATATGGTAAGATTAGAAAATCTAATTCTACGAAGTTTGTCAACTTTAAAAAAGACGGAAATACTATTAGGTATAAAGCAAGTTTTGGCGCCATTAGAGGTTTTTACATGGCCAAATCAGACGAACACTATGATAACGTTGAAATTCCAAAAGGGTGGGAGTCTAAAAATAAAAGCATGTATCTATGGAGAATGACTAAGGGTGATCGTATTAAACTTTACTTTCATGGAGAAGGCACAGGTGTTAACTACATACCTACCCTTTATATTTTAAAAGAAGGGCAAGAATTAGCCAATCTACCAACCAACGGAGATTACGCTCTTTTTGGAAAATTCGCAAAAAAATCTACAATTGAAAAAACTAGACCATTTTTAGCAGATAATCAAGAGGCACTTAGGATTTTAGACAAAATAATCCCAACCAGCGAAAACTTTGTAAATTTAATAAATAGATATAATGAATCCTTCGCAAATAAAAAATGATAGTAGCTTTTTATGCATTTTTAGATATTTTCTACTAATTGTTTTTGTAGTCATATTTTTGTGTTGCGAAAAGGAAGAAGGTTGTGAATTTGAGATGATTTGTTATACAAACGGAGGTTGCATTGAAAAACCTATTCCAGGGACTTGTTTTTAAAAAACACTTTTGATTCATCCAAACATACTGTTCACTACATCCTCTATTTTAGACACCAGGACCACTTTTATGCCTGTATCCTTTAGGCCCATCTTGTTCTTTTGGGAAACGATAATGGCGTCATAACCTAATTTTTCCGCTTCCAGAATGCGCTGATCTACCCGCTGCACGGGCCGTATTTCGCCAGCTAACCCTACTTCGGCGGCAAAACACACCCCTTTTGGTATGGGAATATCCTCATTGCTGGAGAGAATGGCCGCAATGACCCCAAGATCTATGGCAGGATCGTCTACCGTAATGCCGCCCGTTATGTTCAAAAAGACATCTTTGGCGGCCAATTTAAATCCGGCCCTTTTTTCCAACACGGCCAACAGCATGTTCAATCGTTTGGCGTTGTAGCCCGTAGCGGAACGCTGCGGGGTGCCGTAGACTGCGGTGCTCACCAAAGCCTGTATCTCGATCAACAAAGGGCGCATGCCCTCTACGGTGGCGGCCACGGCCGTGCCACTGAGTCCGTCATTGGCGTTGGAGACCAAGATTTCTGAGGGATTGTTGACTTCGCGCAGGCCACCGCCGTGCATTTCATAAATACCCAGTTCTGCCGTGGAACCAAATCTGTTTTTCAGGGAACGCAAGATGCGGTATACATAATTGCGATCGCCCTCAAATTGGAGCACCGTGTCTACCATGTGCTCTAAGATCTTGGGCCCCGCTATGGATCCATCTTTGGTAATATGGCCAATGAGGACAACGGGCGTATTGGTCTCCTTGGCAAATTTAATGAGCTCTGCGGTACATTCCCGGATCTGTGAAATACTCCCTGCTGCGGATTCTATGTAATCCGAATGTAGGGTCTGTATGGAATCTATGACCACAATATCCGGTTCTAGGGCCTGGATCTGCTTAAAGATATTTTGGGTCTTGGTCTCCGTTAAGATGAAACAGGTCTCATTATTTGGATGAATGCGATCGGCCCGCATCTTGATCTGTTTTTGGCTTTCCTCCCCAGAAACATACAGTGTTTTATACGGTAATTTAAGGGCTATCTGCAGCAGTAGGGTACTTTTTCCCACTCCGGGCTCCCCACCCAACAATACCAGGGCACCAGGTACCAGTCCGCCCCCCAGCACCCGGTTGAATTCCAGGTCGTGGGTATTGATGCGGAGCTCCCTTTCCGTGCTGATCTCGTGTACCAAAAGCGGTTGGGCAACTCTTTTGTTTGGGGAAGAGGGGCTTTTCCAAGCCGAGTTCGAGTCTTTTTGAATGACCTCCTCCACCACAGTGTTCCATGCCTTGCAGGCGGAGCATTGTCCTACCCATTTGGCATATTGTGTTCCACAGTTCTGACAGAAAAAGGCGGTTTTGGTCTTGGCCATACAAGTTGTTATAGATAGGTGGTAAAGGTACTAAGAACTACAGAATTGAAGTCCTGTGCCAAAATAACGGATAGCGTTAATTTTTATAGGATAAAGAAAAAGGAGTCCAGAGGTGATTTCATAGCTTAAAGACAAATAGTTAATGATATGAAAA
>CAKZLG010000192.1 GCA_937125035.1 uncultured Maribacter sp.
TTGGGTCCAGAAGCTATCCTAGAGGCACAGCTGTTGATGTTGGCCTCACATAATATATTGAATCCGGCCAATGGATCGCCGATTACCGTACCCTCACAAGATATGGTCTTGGGCTTGTACTACATGACCAAAGAACGGATTTCCACCCCAGAGGTGCCCATAAAAGGGGAAGGTTTGACTTTCTATTCCGCAGAAGAGGTGGAAATCGCTTTCAATGAAGGAAAGGTGAATTTGAATGCCGGTATCAAGGTCAGGGCAAAGGATTTCAATGAAGAAGGCGAGTTGGTTTATAAAATCATACCTACCACGGTAGGCAGGGTACTTTTCAACATGGAAGTGCCAGAGGCGGCCGGTTATATCAATAAGGTATTGAACAAGAAATCGCTTCGCGATATTATTGGGGATATTTTAGCGGTGACCGATGTGCCCACAACTGCCGATTTCTTGGATAAGATCAAGACCATGGGTTATGAATTTGCCTTTAAAGGAGGTTTGTCCTTTAGTCTTGGGGATATCATTATCCCTGCAGAAAAACACGAAATGATCGCGGATGCCAATGAGCAGGTAGATGGTATTATGGCCAATTATAATATGGGCCTCATCACCAACAATGAGCGCTATAATCAGGTCATTGATGTGTGGACGTCAACCAACGCCATGTTAACGGAACTTGCCATGAAACGTATTCGTGAGGACCAACAAGGGTTCAACTCGGTATACATGATGCTTGATTCCGGGGCGAGGGGCTCTAAGGAACAGATCAGGCAGCTTACGGGTATGCGCGGTCTTATGGCCAAGCCCAAAAAATCCACGGCAGGAGGTGGTGAAATTATCGAAAACCCCATCCTATCCAATTTTAAGGAAGGTTTGTCCATCTTGGAGTATTTCATCTCCACGCACGGCGCAAGAAAGGGATTGGCGGATACCGCACTTAAAACGGCAGATGCCGGTTACTTGACCAGGAGGCTGGTGGACGTTTCCCAAGATGTCATCATCAATATAGAAGATTGTGAGACCTTGAGGGGGGTTGAAGTGGAGGCCTTAAAGAAAAATGAAGAAGTAGTGGAAACGCTGGGAGAGCGTATTTTGGGCAGGGTTTCCTTAAATGATGTATACGACCCTGTTACGGAAGAACTCTTATTGAGGGCGGACCAAGAAATCATGGAGGTTGATGTCAAAAGGATAGAAGCTTCACCCGTAGAACGCATAGAAGTACGATCAGCATTGACCTGTGAAGCACAAAAGGGAATCTGTGCCAAATGTTATGGAAGGAACCTTTCAACCAATAAAATGGTTCAGCGGGGAGAAGCTGTTGGTGTTGTGGCCGCACAATCCATTGGGGAGCCAGGAACCCAGCTTACCTTGCGTACTTTCCACGTTGGGGGTATTGCCGGAAACATATCAGAAGACAACAAATTGGTAGTGAAATTCCCCGGTATAGCAGAGATTGAAGATCTTAGAACCGTAAAGGGACAGGATTCCCAAGGAAAACCAGTGGATATTGTGATTTCCAGGACCTCAGAGATTAAGGTCGTTGACGCTAAAACAGGGATAACCTTGAGCACCAATAACATTCCTTATGGCTCACAATTGTTCGTTCAGAATGGCGCTAAAGTGGCCAAGGGCAATCTTGTCTGTAGTTGGGATCCCTACAACGGTGTCATTGTTTCAGAATTTCCAGGTAAAATAGCCTATGAAAATATTGAGCAAGGGGTTACTTATCAAGTAGAGATCGATGAGCAGACCGGTTTTCAGGAAAAGGTGATTTCTGAGTCCAGGAACAAGAAGTTGATACCTACCCTATTGATACAAGACGGTAAGGGCGAGACTTTACGTTCTTACAATTTGCCTGTAGGATCTCACATTATGGTAGATGATGGGGATAAGATAAAAGAAGGTAAGATTTTGGTGAAGATACCCCGTAAATCTGCTAAGGCGGGTGATATTACAGGGGGTCTGCCCAGGGTAACCGAGCTCTTTGAGGCAAGAAATCCTTCCAACCCTGCTGTGGTCTCTGAGATTGATGGTGTGGTTTCCTTTGGAAAAATAAAGAGAGGTAACCGAGAGATTATCATAGAATCCAAATTAGGGGAGGTCAAAAAGTACTTGGTTAAACTGTCCAATCAGATCTTGGTGCAAGAGAATGATTATGTCCGTGCGGGAATGCCCCTTTCAGATGGCTCCATAACCCCAGAGGATATTTTGGCCATCAAAGGTCCATCAGCGGTACAGCAATATCTAGTGAACGAAGTTCAAGAAGTGTATCGTTTACAAGGCGTGAAGATCAATGACAAACACTTTGAGGTGGTCGTGCGCCAAATGATGCGAAAAGTAAGGATAGAAGATCCGGGAGATACTATTTTCCTCGAGAACCAACTCATTCATAAAGATGATTTTATCCATGAAAATGATGAGATTTTCGGCATGAAGGTCGTTTTGGAAATAGGTGATTCGGAAAACCTTAAACAAGGTCAGATTGTGACTCCTAGGGAATTGAGGGACGAAAATTCTTTATTGAAAAGGGCAGACAAGAACCTTGTGGAGGCAAGGGACGCGGTTGCTGCTACGGCAACACCAATTCTTCAAGGTATAACCAGAGCCTCATTACAGACCAAGTCGTTCATATCGGCGGCGTCCTTCCAGGAAACGACCAAGGTATTGAATGAAGCTGCGGTAAGTGGTAAGGTGGATACTTTGGAGGGACTCAAGGAGAATGTGATCGTAGGCCACAAAATACCTGCTGGTACGGGTATGAGGGACTATGACAGCATTATCGTGGGTTCAAAAGAGGAATATGATGAGATCATGGCCAGAAAAGAGGCCTTGAAATTCTAATACAAGCCCCCAAGATTGGGGGCTTTCTTTTTTCAATTTTAAATATTTTGCTATGAGCGATACTAAAAAGCAAAATCAAAAACAGATAAACATAGAGCTGGACGAGAAAACAGCTGAGGGAATATATTCCAATTTAGCCATTATCAACCACAGTGTCTCAGAATTCGTGGTGGATTTTATAAGCATGATGCCGGGTGCTCCAAAGGCCAAGGTGAAAAGCAGAATAGTCCTTACTCCACAACATGCCAAGAAGTTTTTGAAGGCTTTGAACGATAATGTGCACAGATTTGAAAAGGCCCACGGTACCATAAAGGATTATGAGCAACCGCCCATTCCCATCAATTTTGGGCCCACGGGGGAAGCATGATAAAACCGGCCTAAGGGCTGGTTTTTTTTTGTTAATCGAATTCCGAAGTAAAGTGCAGTTTTACGCCGGGGTATTTATCTTGGGTCATTTGCAATGAAAATGCGGAGTCTGCCAAAAACACCAATTTTCCGTTTTTATCTTTTGCCAGAAATTTTTGTTTGACACGTTTAAACTCTTTGAATTCTTCGCTCTTCGGGTCTTTTGCACTTACCCAGCAGGCCTTGTGCACCGGGAAATTTTCATAAGTGCACTTGGCGCCATATTCGTGTTCCAAGCGGTATTGTATCACCTCAAACTGAAGTGCGCCCACTGTACCGATCACTTTTCTGCCATTGAGTTCCAAAGTGAATAATTGGGCAACACCTTCGTCCATCAGCTGATCAATGCCTTTAAATAGTTGTTTGGATTTCATGGGATCGGCATTGTTAATGTACCGGAAGTGCTCTGGCGAAAAACTGGGTATCCCCTTATAGTGTAAAAGTTCACCTTCCGTAAGGGTGTCCCCTATCTTAAAATTCCCTGTATCGTGCAGACCGACAATGTCCCCAGGAAAAGA
>CAKZLG010000193.1 GCA_937125035.1 uncultured Maribacter sp.
GAAATACCTATATGCCCATTTACCATAATTTTTAATGGATTAGATCGCGTACAATCATCTTATACCTTGAAAGTTGAGATGTGCTTTTTGTTTTGTTATCACATGAAATTTGTCCTGTTCAAAGGATGCAAAAATTTCTTTATTTGACCCTTGCTCCTTGATTTCCATCCCATGAATTTAGGGTCTTAGGTGAAAATTGGCTTTCATATTTTTTCGAAACACACGGTTTAAAACATTGTTCTCCCCAATGATTTTGGGGCGCTATTTGTAAGGAAAGCAAACACTTCAACACAAGCTTTCATACCTGTGAAGTTCTTTGAGATTAGAGCATGCTGCCATTTGGTTGTCTTGGAGTTTGGGTAGGCCCAAAAGGCACGTTCCGTAACATCTTTATAAATGAGCGTGCCTGTCATTGCATTTCTCCAACACACGTTGGGTCAATGAGGTAACGAGTTGAGGATGGTCCATAGCTATGTTAAGGGTCTCCTTTTCAGGGGCGGTATGGTCATATAGTTCCACATGGCCATCCGTATGCAGGATGAAGCGATGCGTTGTGGTCCTCAGGGTACAGGCCTTTGCCGTATAGGAAAACACGGCATGCCCCACCCCTTCTTTTTGGTCTTGCATCATGGGCCGCAAGGAACTCCCCTGAACGAATTGTGGTATGTCCACTCCCGAGATATCGCAAAGGGTGGGGAAGATATCCAAGGTGGCGGCCAAAGCCGTGGTCTTTTTGTTGGTGGTCGGCATCTCCGGATATTTAATGATCAAGGGGGATTTCAGGGATTCATCGAACAAGCTGTGCTTGCCCCAAATGCCATGCTCTCCCAAATGCCAGCCATGGTCTCCCCACAGGACCACAATGGTGTTGTCGGCAGCACCGGATTCTTTTAGCGCTGTAAGGATGCGGCCCACTTGGGCATCGGCATAGGTAACACAAGCTGCGTAATGTTTGCGCACTTCTTCCGCAAAAACGGCATCCTCATTGGGGTCCCTTCCCCATAGGTTGTATTGTTTAAATTCGCCCGAATCATGCCAGGTCGTCTTTCCAGTGGGCTTTTTTGGGTGTGGGATAGGAGGCAAGGTGATACTGTCATAGGGCTCATAATAGGCTTGTGGGGCCCCAAAGGGCAGGTGCGGCTTTAACAGACCCACTGCTAAAAAAAAGGGTTTCCCTTCCTTGGAAAGTAATGTCAATTGATCCATGGCCACTTTGGTAATATGGCCGTCTGGATATAGGCTGTCAGGTCCGTTTACGGTTTGGTATACGCTCATATCCTGGGCGTTTTCACGTATTTCCCCACGGGCCAGGCCGTGCATGGCCCCTCGGGGATGTTCCCATTCCGCTACGGGCATTAGGTGTCGGTCCCAGGCACCGGGCATTTCAATAAAGGTGCTATCGTTCCAATTACTACCGCCGCGCCCACCGGGATGATGGGATACCTTCCCAACGGATACGGTGGTGAACCCGTGCGACCGGAACCATTCTGGCATGCTTGGTTCCACTTTCTTCTCCCCCTTTTCCAGCGCTTGCGCTCTTTGAAAAAGGGCATTGTTACTAGGGGGACCATATTGGCCGGTCAATAGGGTATAACGGGAAGGCCCGCAGCTGGGGGCGTTTACAAAATGGTTTAAGAACGAGAAGCCACTTTGGGCCAAAGCATCCATATGGGGCGTCTGCATATGGCCTGCCCCATAACTGAGCAGATCTGGCCGAAGGTCGTCCACACAGATCAACAGAATATTGTTTCTTTTTATGCGATGGCCTTTTTGTTCTTCTTCCTTACCCATAAAGTGGTCTTCCGGTAAGTGCCCCTTGTCCTTGGCTTCGGTCTGTTGTCCTTGGTGATCGGTCTTGCAACCTAACAGAAATAGCAAGGCTAAGAGGCTATATAACCAAGATATAGGGTAATTCAAGGGTCTTTTCATAACGGTATTATTTTTTACGAGAATGCAGTAGCTTCAATGGCTTTTTATTTGCGGTCCAAGTGCTTAATGACCACTCCTCCCTTCATAACAAATTGAACGCGCTGCAGCTCCGTGATATCATCCAACGGATTATTTTTTGTGGCGATGATATCCGCAAATTTACCCACCTCTATGGTCCCCAACTCCTTTTCTTTCATTAAAAGGGCCGCGTTGGTCTTTGTGCCCGCTTGTAGGGCGTGCATGGGGGTCATTCCGAATTTCACGAACTCGGCAAACTCGTTGGCCATAAAGGAGGCTGGAAACCCCACATTATCGGAACCAATACCAATTTTCACCCCTTTTTTATAAGCATGTCCCAGCATTTTAAGGCGATTTTCCCGAAATGCCTTCTGTGACCGCTCCGCTTTGGTCATCGCCACATTTCCGGAATCCACTTCCCGGAAATACGTCCCTACGGTCAATGTGGGCACCAGATAGGTGTCGTGCTCCAACAGTAGGTCTATGGTCTCAGCATCCAAAAAAGTACCATGTTCAATGGACCTGGCCCCATGTAAAATGGCTTTCTTTATACCTTCCTTGGCATGGGCATGCATCATTACCGGTACCCCGCGCCTATGCGCCTCGTCTACGGCCGTACTGATCTCCTCATCACTGAAATGCACATTTTTAGGGTTGTCACCGGTAGACATGAAAGCGCCCGTAACTAGTAATTTGATCCAGTCACTACCGTATTTGATTTCTTGGCGTATGGCTCTTCTGATTTCATCCTTGCCATCTACGATTAGACCGTCTGGAATGACCACCTGTCCGGGTGCCAGGTAATTGATGTCCCCACCCCCTCCAGTTATGGATAGGTAATGCCCAGCACCGACTATCCGTGGCCCGGGAAACATGCCCGAGTCAATGGCTTTCCTTATTTCAAAATGGGCATACTGGGTATCGGCATCACCTGCGATCCGTAGGGTGGTCCAACCCGCATGGAGCCATTCCTGAACGGTTTTTAAACCCCTTAGCGCATTGAAGGCAGAGGATCCTTTTAAATGGTTGGTCTGGTACTCCGTACCGTAGATCAAGGGATGCACATGGGCATCTATAAGCCCGGGCATCACGGTATGGTCACTCAAATCTATAATGGGGTATCCGGGCTGTATCAAATCTTGGTTGCCCACCGCGATGATCTTTTCACCTTCCACAAGAATCACGGCATTGCTATGTACGACGTCATCTTTGGCCGTAATGAGCTGACCACATAGCAGCGCGGTAGTCTCTTGGGCATGTACCAAAATCATGTTCTGAAGGAGGAATATAAGGGTCAAAAGGTTTTTCATGAGGGCTCCGATTAATTGATTTTTATACGGTTTTGGTCAACAAAGGCCTATAGAGACAATACAGAGTCCCACCATGGCCATTCCTTGGTTTGGATGAGGTAAATGTAAGCATAGTTTGGTTTTTTTCATTTGTAAACAGTCTTTCCCTTGTGGGCTTGCGGCTCATTATTCCTTTTTCAGCTAGGCTGAACATACTGTTCCACGATTGTGGGCCACCGGTTTTCAAGTTGATAAAAGACCCCGGTACCCAAGGCGTACATAACCATATCCCATAAATCTGCGGTATAGCGTGTGGAAACGGTGGGCAGGTAACCCTCAAAATAGAGACAAAACACCAAGGCCAGCGTAGTTTGTAGCTGCCAGGGCAGGGTAAGGCGGCAATCGGATTTCAAATAACGAACGGCGTTCTGGCATACCTTTAATACAATGGGCATGCACAAAAAATCATTTAAATGGTTGTTGGCCCACTTGGGTAGCCGGCCTTCGTATATTTGGGTCAGG
>CAKZLG010000194.1 GCA_937125035.1 uncultured Maribacter sp.
AGTGCTCGCCAAGAGCACTGCAAAATTGGCCAACAGGCACCTGAAGAACGGCACTACCACGATAGAGGTAAAGAGCGGTTATGGGCTCTCTGTTGCGGAAGAACTTAAAATGCTCCGTGCCATACGGGCGGCCCAAGGGGCCACCAAGGCCACCCTGATTCCCACCTGCTTGGCCGCACACACCCTGCCCAAGGATTTCCAAGGCACCGCAAAGGCCTATTTGCACCAAATGGCTGAGGAGCTTTTGCCCCAGATCAAAGAAGAGCAACTGGCGACCCGCATGGATGCCTTTATTGAGGAAAGTGCATTTTCATCAACCGCTATTTCCACCTACTTTGAAACAGCAAAACGGTTGGGTTTTGACCTCACTGTACATGCCGACCAATTTTCCACGGGGGGCAGCGCTGTGGCCGTTGACGCCAAGGCCATGAGCGCCGACCACTTGGAAGTCAGCACCCCAAAAGAAATAGCCTTATTAGCGCAAAGCGATACGGTAGCCACCGTTCTGCCCGGGGCTTCCTTGGGCTTGGGTCTTCCCTTTGCCCCCGCCCGAAAGTTATTGGATGCGGGGGCCATCTTGGCCATTGCCAGTGACCACAACCCAGGCTCTGCCCCCATGGGCGATCTGCTTACCCAAGCGGCCCTCATGGGGGCCTATGAAAAACTGACCCAAGCCGAAGTCCTCGCGGGCATTACGGTACGGGCCGCCATGGCCCTAGGGCTCACCGATCGCGGACAACTGGTGCCCGGCCAACAGGCCGATTTTATCCTGTTCCATACGGCCGACTTCAGTGAAATCCTCTACAACCAAGGCAATTTAAAGCCTTGCGTTATTTTTAAAAATGGCGAAAAGGTGGTGGACAAGCATGGCTAAGCGACCAAGGCATCTAGCATACTAAAAAGACGTACAAATGGATTTTAAATCAACCATACAACAGGGTATTCCCGCTACATTACCACCCAAAAAGCCGTATCAAGAAAACGCCGCCCACGCCCCAAAACGCAAGGACGTGTTGTCAGCAGATGATAAACGTTTGGCGTTGCGCAATGCCTTGCGCTATTTTCCAAAGGAATGGCACGCGGAACTGGCCCCGGAATTTGCCGAAGAACTACAGCAGTACGGTCGCATTTACATGTACCGTTTTAAACCGGACTATGCCCTGTACGCAAGGCCCCTAAGCGCCTATCCCCACCATTGCATGGAAGCGGCGGCCCTCATGTTGATGATCCAGAACAATTTAGATCCCGCCGTGGCCCAACATCCGGAGGAATTGATCACCTACGGTGGCAATGGGGCGGTGTTCCAGAATTGGGCCCAATACCTGCTCACCATGAAATACCTATCTGAAATAAAGCAGGACCAGACATTGCACCTTTATTCCGGTCATCCCATGGGGCTTTTCCCATCATCCCCATCGGCCCCAAGGGTTGTGGTCACCAACGGTATGATGATTCCCAATTATTCTAAACCAGATGATTGGGAACGGTTCAATGCCCTGGGCGTAACCCAGTATGGGCAGATGACCGCAGGCTCCTTCATGTACATTGGCCCCCAAGGCATTGTACACGGAACGGCCATTACCGTAATGAACGCCTTTAGAAAGGTATTGGCGCCCGGGGATTCGCCTCAGGGAAAGGTCTTTTTGACCGCTGGCTTGGGCGGTATGAGCGGTGCCCAACCAAAAGCGGGCACCATTGCCGGGTGCATCACCGTCTGCGCAGAGGTGAATGCGACCGCGGCGCGGAAACGGCACCAACAGGGTTGGGTAGATGAACTCTTGGATGATATGGACGCGCTCGTGGCCCGTACCCAAAGGGCCATTGATAAAAAGGAAACGGTATCCTTGGCCTATGTGGGCAATGTGGTGGAGGTGTGGGAACGTTTTGATGAAGAGGATATTTTTGTACATCTGGGCTCTGACCAGACTTCCCTGCACAACCCATGGTCCGGGGGATATTATCCTGTGGGACTATCCTTTGAGAAAGCTAATGAACTTATGCGGCAACAGCCCGAAGCCTTTAAGGAACACGTGCGGCAATCGCTTTTAAGACAGGTGGCGGCCATCAACGCCCACACCGCCAAGGGCACCTATTTCTTTGACTATGGCAATGCCTTCCTCTTGGAAGCCGCGAGAGCTGGAGCCTTTGTTTATAAAGACGAAAATGGACATTTCTGTAACGCTGCTTCCCATGGAGAACCATTTGAAGGATGGGCCTACCCGTCCTATGTACAGGACATTCTGGGTCCCTTGTGCTTTGATTACGGTTTTGGGCCGTTCCGTTGGGTCTGCACTTCGGGCAACCCGGAAGACCTCAAAAAAAGCGATGCCCTGGCCCTTAAGGTCATGAAGGATATAAAGACTACGGCCCCACCAGAGATCCAACAACAACTGCAGGACAATATTACGTGGATCAAAGAGGCGGAAAAGAACCAGCTGGTGGTAGGGTCACAGGCCCGTATCCTATATGCCGATGCGGAAGGACGCATCGCCATAGCCAAAGCGTTCAATACCGCCATTGCCAACGGGGAGATTAGCGCGCCCATTGTATTGGGCAGGGACCACCATGATGTAAGTGGCACGGATTCCCCATACCGCGAAACCAGTAATATCCACGATGGCAGCCAATTTACCGCAGATATGGCCATTCACAATGTTATTGGCGATAGTTTCAGAGGGGCCACCTGGGTCTCCATCCACAACGGGGGTGGTGTGGGCTGGGGCGAAGTGGTGAACGGGGGTTTTGGCCTTGTGCTCAATGGTTCAAAGGAAGCCGCGGAACGCCTGGAAAGCATGCTGTTCTATGATGTGAACAACGGCATAGCCCGGCGCAGCTGGGCCCGAAATCCAGAGGCCCTGTTCGCCATACGACGTGAAATGGAGCGTACGCCCCAATTAAGGGTAACTTTGCCTAACTTCGTGGAAGACGGCCTCATAAACGCCCTTTTTTAAACTATGGACACCTACACCTTACCTTCAAAAAAGCTTTGGAAAGGCAGAACCTCAACAAAACAACTTTACCTTCATGAAAAGGTGGTCCTGAAGGATTTGGACATGCTCAAGGAAAGTAGGTATGAACAGGCCATGGCCCTCTTGGGGTATGCGTGCGATAAGGGCGTACGTACTAATAGGGGGAGACCCGGGGCAGAATACGGACCGGATGCCATTAGGGAACAACTGGCCAAAATGCCGAACCATTTGGCCCCCAATGCACATTTATTGGATTTGGGGAATATACACTGTGGCCATGGTACTTTGGCGCTTTGCCAAGCCCATTTGGCCAATGCCGTGCAAAGGCTATTGCAATGTAATTATAGGCCCCTTATCCTTGGCGGCGGACATGATATGGCCTACGGGCATTTGAGCGGAATTAAAAAATACATGGGCAAGGAACGTACACTGGGCATCATCAATTTTGATGCCCATTTTGACCTGCGCGATGCAACCTCCGGGCCCCACTCCGGCACGCCCTTTGAGCAATATGCGCTGGATTGTGCTGCAGAAGGTACGGAATTCCACTACTTGGCGCTGGGCATACGGCATGATGCCAATGATGCGTCACTTTTTGAAAGGGCTTCTGAACTGGGTGCGCAGTATGTGCAGTGCGGTTATTTTAATATGCACTTTTTAGAGCACGTACAGCTCCGCTTGGTACAGTTCATGGAAGATGTGGACGTGATCTACACCACCATAGACCTTGATGGATTTTCTTCAGCCTATGCCCCTGGGGTAAGTGCTGCCTCGCCCATGGGGTTTGCACCGGACATTGTGCTGGAGTGCATGAAACTTATTCTGGATTCCAAAAAGTTGATCAGTCTAGACGTGGCGGAACTGAACCCAAAGTTTGACAGGGATGGCCAGACGGCTAAATTGGCGGCTTCTTTGGTCCATTATATCCTGCATGGCCTGTGATGCCCCTAGATAAAACAAAAAAAGCCTTCCGTACGGAAAGCCTTTCATTGGACATATCGAATGTAATCCGATACACACAAATGCTCCATTTTCAATGAAGCACAACACAACGGTACAAATATAGTAAAGGATTTTGTTTTGAGGAGCATATTCATTCGAAATCCATTTTCGATGAACTGCACTGAAAATGTCGTTCATCGAAAATCACTAGGGCATGTCGCATCGGTCAGCAGGTCCGTATTCTGTGATTAACCGCACCCTCTTGTGCAATGGCCCCCATCTTAGGTCCATTTACCGAATAACCGGAGCCACCACCTACGGCGGCACTACCTTTATATTCCTTAACCTAACAGGAATATGACCTTAAAACGCCTTATTTTACTCTTTCCTTTTGTTTTGATGTTGGCCTGTAGTAAGGAAGCCCTGATTGCTGACCACGAAGCCGATACCCGTATTTTAATGCCATCTGTGGAGAACTACACTGATTCCTTCACCGAAAAAAAGGACTGGGACGCTGCCACGAAATGGCTTTTTGCCATGCAAGGTCCATCCGGTCTTTTGGAGAGCAGCGAAAATTCCAATTTTGTATCCCTATATGACAATGCCTTGGCGGCCATCTATTTCATACACTTGGGCGAAAAAGAAAGGGCTGAGCGTATTTTTGACCTTTTTCATTCAAAAATGCAGACAGAGCTCATGACTGCACCCAAAGGGTTTTATCAATTTAGGGACAGGGAGGGCCATAATGGCAGTAGGACGTGGATGGGGGACAATGCCTGGTTGTTGTTGGCCCTCAACCACTATGAAAATGTCTATGGTACTACAAAATATGCTGCGATGCAAATGGAGTTGGATACCTGGTTACGGTCCTTGCAAGATGTGGATGGTGGCCTCTTTGGCGGCTTAAATGAAGATGGCAGCACTATCCCCAAAGTCACGGAAGGCATCATTACGGCCTTTAGAGCGGTGCGGGGCTATGATGGCTTCCATCAAAAATTACTGACCTACCTCTTCGCCGAGCGTTGGGACGAACAACAGCAGATCTTACTTTCATGGCCGGAAAACGAACCCTATAAGTTGGCCCTTGACAACCAAACCTTGGGCAGTGTTATTTTTGATGGGTTCACCACCGATCTGCTACAAAAGGCCCATCGCTTTAAGACCGTACAGGAACTCACCCTTACCGGTGAGTCCATTGAGGGCTATTGTTTTGATGAGGACCTGGACGTGGTCTGGCTGGAAGGTACGGCCCAAATGGCCGTTGCCCTACAAACGGCCCAAAACCATGAAGCGGCCAATTCGATCCTGAAACAATTGGAAAAGGCTTTTATCTTAAGCAGCACCCATGCGGGTACCCATGGGCTGCCCTATGCCTCCAACCATGGTACGGGGTACGGAAAAGATCCTCTTTGGGACCACGCAGACCTGGCCCCCGCCCTGTCGGCCACCTTATGGTACCGCTTTGCCAAAGAAGGGCTCAACCCCTTGGGTCAGAATGATGGCAAGGAAATTCCAACGGCGGATCAATTCTGGTTGCCCGTTTTGTCTAACTGATTTTAAAATTTGTTTAACACAGATTAGGGGCGCAATCCTGTATCTTTAATCAAAAATGAAAGATTCAATAGCGTTTAGTGTAGGCCTTACTACCACTGTATTGATTACGGTGGTACTCATGTCCAGTCTCAATTTTCCGTTCAATTGGGTGTTCTTCGTCACGCTGTTCGGCCAGGCCCTTTTGGTATGGATGGTCTATAAGGTCTTAACGGACAATTACAGGACGGACAAAACCTTTGATGATTTCTACGAGGATGCCCCTGTGGACCACAGGACTAACGGCTAACGGAGAACGCTTCTTCAGACGCGTGTTCACGCCTGTTTATCTTCATTCCCAATTCCGGAATGACCAATAGGGGATTTCTGGTATGGAAGGCCACTCGTTTTACAATGGGCTCCCGCGTTAACCTTTCCATATAACTGTGTTGGTAGTTCAACATGGCCAATAGATGTATCTCCAGTTCCTCGGAAAATAGCTCCAAGGTCTTGGATACGGAATTCAATTCAGATACCGTGTGCACGTAATGCTCTACCTCACCCAAGTATTTTCGCAACATATTTAGATTAAATTGCTGCATTTCATTCAGGGCCTTGATTTCATATTGTACATGAACGATACGAATTACGGATCGGAAGGATAGTGCCATTTCCATGAGCGGCGCCAATTCTGACTTGGTATAAAACCGATTGAAATCCGTGGCAAAGGCAATTTCCGTTGGCTGTACGTACTGGAACCCATTGGGTATGGCCAACACAGGACATTCCTTAACGGCCTTGATCATACGTACCGTATTACTGCCCATGAACACTTCCTCCACGCCACTACTTCCCTTTGTGCCGGTCACCAACAGGTCTATTCCATAAACGGCTATGGCGGAGACCACCTCGTCCACCAAAAGTGAAAACGAAGAAATGGTCTCAAAAGAATGGTTCTCATTGTTGAATTGGGCCTCAATGCGCTGCATGAGCTTGTTGAGCCCGTTCATGGAGCATTGCTGCGCGGAGTTCGTCAATAGACCATCCTCCATGGAGGAGGCCATGAACCTACTACTGGCTATGGCCGGGGTGTAGGTGTTCAATAAGAAGAATTTACACTCTTCCTCTTTGAACAATTCCAAGGCATAGCTCAAAGCATTCCATGCATTATTTGAAAAATCTGTGGGAACCAATATTCTCTTCATCGCTTTTACCTTTTTTACAATGGTGTAAAACTAGGAACGCCAAGTCCCTTAAACTATGATTTTTATCAGCTTTTACATTGGTTTGGAAATACACCCAAACGCCATTGCATCCACAAAAATACTTTGGTTCCCCACCTTAAAACCTGATAATTGTCATATTTCATACGTTTTGTATTTCAGACTTTTGTGCTCAGGTATAAGCAAGTGTAATGGAAAAGACGAAATGTTACCACTGTGGTGATGATTGTGGCCATAAGGGCATCGTATATGATGAAAAAGACTTCTGCTGTAACGGCTGCAAGATGGTCTACGAGATTTTTGCTTCGAACGACCTATCCTATTATTATGACCTACAGGCAAGTGCAGGTGCCACTCCAAAAGCGATAGAGGGCAAGTACGATTTTCTCGATACTGCTGCCATAACGGAAAGATTGACCGAGTTCAATGACGGCCGGGTACAGATCGTTAACCTGTACATACCCCATATCCATTGCAGTTCCTGTATTTGGATCTTGGAAAACCTCAACCGCCTTAATGGGCACATTACCAGTTCCCAGGTGGATTTCCCCAAAAAGACGGTACGCATTACCTATAAGAGCAGCGCGCTTTCCTTAAAGGACTTGGTGCTTTTGCTCTGCACCATTGGTTACGAGCCTTACATTTCCTTGGAGGATGCGGACAAGGGCAAACGCCGCGTGGACCGCAGCCTCATCTATAAATTGGGGGTAGCCGGTTTTGCTTTTGGCAATGTCATGTTCCTTTCCTTTCCGGAATATTTTGACTTGGCCAGCAGTAAGGCATCGGGCGGGGAGTTTTGGCTCAACCAGTACCAAGATGTCTTCCGCTGGCTCATGTTCCTGTTCTCACTACCTGTGGTATTCTATGCGGGCAGGGACTACTTTACATCGGCCTACAAAGGCATCAAGACAAAATTATTGAACATGGATGTGCCGATCGCACTGGGCATCACGGCACTCTTTCTAAGAAGTACCTTAGAGATCATTTTTGACTGGGGACCGGGGTTTTTTGATAGCCTTACCGGCCTCATCTTCTTTTTGCTCTTGGGCAAGTTCTTCCAACAAAAGACCTATTCCTTCCTATCCTTTGAGCGGGACTATAAATCCTATTTTCCCATAGCGGTGACCGTTATCCGTGAGAATGGCAAAGAGGAGTCCGTACAGGCGCACCAAATAGAAAAAGGGCAGCGCCTACTTATCCGTAATGAGGAGATCATTCCTGCGGATGGCGTGCTCATGAGCCAAAATGCGGCCATTGATTATAGTTTTGTGACGGGCGAGGCAGAACCGGTGCACAAGCAGAAGGGTGATAAAGTATTTGCCGGAGGCCGTCAATTGAACGGGGCCATGGAGATGGAGGTACTGAAATCCGTCTCCCAAAGCTACCTTACCGGCCTTTGGAGCAACGCCGTGTTCTCCGAGGACAAGACCACCAAGTTCCAGGCCCTAACCGATCGTATTGGCAAACGGTTTACCATTGCGGTGCTCACCATTGCCTTCACGGCCACCTTGGCCTGGTTGGTGATCGACCCCGCCATGGCCATGAACGTTTTTACCGCCGTGCTGATCATTGCCTGCCCCTGCGCCATTGCCCTGGCCTCCCCCTTTACCCTTGGCAACATTCTACGGATATTCGGGAAAAAGAAATTTTACCTCAAAGATGCACAGACCATAGAGCGATTGGCCCAAGTGGACATGGCCGTTTTTGACAAAACCGGCACCATCACCCACACTAAGAAAGGGACGGCCACCTATGAGGGCATGCCCCTGACCTTGGAAGAGGCCTCTTTGATGAAAAGTACCCTGCGGGCCTCCAACCATCCTCTTAGCAGAAAATTGTACGACCTGCTCGCCGAACAGAACATTGCCACTTTAGATGAGTATGAAGAGCATGTAGGCCAAGGTATTTCCGGTACCAAGGGAGACCAAAACATTAAAATCGGCTCTCCGGATTTTACGGGCAGCACGGGGGAGAACGATCTTTTGCAAACGGCGGTACATGTATCCAGTAACCAGACCTACAAGGGCAGTTATGTCTTTCAGAGCCAGTTTAGGGAAGGGGCCCGGGAAGTGTTCCATGACCTGGGCGCGCATATGGCCCTGGCCGTACTCTCCGGGGATAATGAAGGCGAGCGGCAACGCTTGTCCACCTTGGTGCCAAAGGACACGCCCTTGCATTTTAGGATGCGGCCCGCGGACAAAATGAACCTCATAAAGGAGTGGCAGACCCTAGGGAAAAAAGTGCTGATGGTAGGGGATGGCCTCAACGATGCCGGTGCCTTGGCCCAAAGCGAGGTGGGCATTACGATCTCTGAGAACATCAATGTGTTCTCCCCAGCCTGCGATGGTATCCTAGATGCCACCAAATTCCAATATTTGCACCAATACGTGCACGTGGCCAAAAAGGCCATACAGGTCATTAAATTAAGTTTTATACTCTCTTTGGCCTATAATGTGGTGGGACTGTTTTTTGCCGTAACCGGTAGATTGGAACCCGTCATTGCCGCCATTTTAATGCCATTGAGCTCCATTAGCATAGTGGTTTTCACCACTTTGGCGTCCAATTACATCACCAGAAAACTAAACTAGCCATGATACGAAGTAAAGAATGTAAAAAAAGTTCAGAAACTGATAAATGTCATTTTTAATGGGAGGGCATCCCGCTAGTTTTGTTGCATAATTCAGGTAGGTATGAGTGTAATTTATGTGTTGTTGGCCATCAGTATCGTTGTGGCATTGCTCTTCTTTGGAGCCTTCATCCTTTCCGTACGAAGCGGTCAGTATGATGATGCCTATACGCCATCCGTGAGAATGCTCTTTGAAGATGAACTGGTACAACAGAAAAAAAAGGACAGAACAAGTAAAACCGATAATACAACATCAAATAACTAATCAATTATGGAAGTACAGCAGTTTTATTACGATAATAAGATCGTAAAAAAGTTCCTCTATGCCACTATACTGTGGGGTATTGTAGGAATGAGCGTGGGCCTTTTATTGGCGTTCATGTTCATTTTCCCCAACGTAACGGATGGTATTTCTTGGTTGAGCTTTGGCCGTTTAAGGCCCTTGCACACCAATGCGGTCATCTTTGCTTTTGTGGGCAATGCCATTTTCGCCGGGGTATACTACTCCACCCAGCGTTTGCTCAAAGCAAGGATGTTCAGTGATTTTCTGAGCAACTTCAATTTTTGGGGCTGGCAGTTGATCATTGTGGCCGCGGCCATTACCTTGCCCTTGGGCTATACCACCTCAAAGGAATATGCGGAATTGGAATGGCCCATTGACATTGCCATTGCCTTGGTATGGGTGGCCTTTGGGGTAAATCTCATAGGTACCATGATCAAAAGAAGGCAGCGCCACCTCTACGTGGCCATTTGGTTCTATCTGGCCACATTCGTCACCGTTGCCGTGCTGCACATCTTCAATAGTCTGGAGCTCCCGGTGAGCGCCCTAAAAAGTTATTCCGTGTATGCAGGGGTACAGGATGCCTTGGTACAATGGTGGTACGGGCATAATGCGGTAGCATTCTTCCTGACCACGCCGTTCTTGGGCCTAATGTACTATTTTGTTCCCAAGGCCGCCAATAGGCCGGTATACTCCTATAGACTTTCCATAGTCCATTTTTGGTCCTTGATCTTCATCTATATTTGGGCGGGCCCACACCACTTGTTATACTCTGCACTGCCAGATTGGGCGCAGAACTTGGGGGTTGCCTTCTCCGTGATGTTGATCGCCCCTTCTTGGGGAGGTATGATCAACGGGCTTTTGACCCTTAGGGGCGCTTGGGACAAGGTGCGTACCGATCCCACTCTTAAATTCATGGTCGTGGCCATTACGGGTTACGGTATGGCCACTTTTGAAGGTCCCATGCTTTCGCTTAAAAACGTAAATGCCATTGCCCATTTCAGTGACTGGATCATTGCCCACGTGCACGTTGGGGCCTTGGCTTGGAACGGCTTCTTGACCTTTGGGATGATCTATTGGTTGGTCCCCAAAATGTTCAAGACCAGACTGGCCTCTGTTGGCTTGGCCAACTTCCACTTTTGGATCGGCACCTTGGGTATCATCCTGTATGCCCTGCCCATGTACGTGGCCGGGTTCACACAGGCGTTGATGTGGAAAGACTTCAACCCAGATGGTACTTTGGTCTACGGTAACTTTTTGGAGACCGTAAATGAGATCATGCCCATGTACTGGATGCGCGCCATTGGGGGAAGCATGTATATTGTTGGTGCCCTTGTCATGGTGTACAATGTAGTGGTCACCATAAGATCCGGTCAAAAAGTAGAGGATGAACTGGCCGAGGCAGCTGCCCTGAGCAGGGTGAGCAGCAAACGGACCATGGGAGAGACCTTCCACACCTGGCTAGAGCGCAAGCCCATACAATTGACCATCTTGGCCACCGTGGCCATTTTGATCGGGGGCGTTGTACAGATTGTACCCACCATTCTCGTTAAATCCAACATCCCCACCATAACCAGTGTAAAACCCTATACCCCACTGGAGTTGGAAGGACGTGACCTTTATATCAGGGAAGGCTGTGTGGGCTGCCATTCCCAAATGGTAAGACCCTTTAGGAGCGAGGTGGAGCGTTATGGCGAATATGCCAAAGCAGGGGAATTTGTCTATGACCACCCCTTCCTGTGGGGCAGCAAACGTACTGGGCCAGACCTATTGCGGGTTGGGGGCAAGTATTCGGACAATTGGCACTTGAACCATTTTTATGATCCACAGTCCACTTCGTCCGGCTCGATCATGCCCAGTTATTCTTGGCTCATACGCAACGAACATGACCGTAGCAGTGTACAGGATAAAATGGAGGCCATGGTAAGCTTGGGCGTACCCTATACCGAGGAGGACATTGCCAATGCAATGGCCAATATGGACGCGCAGGCAACACAGATAGAGAAGAACCTCTATAGCGACCCGGATTTTGCCGATTCCTATGAAGCGGATAAAAAATACGCTGCGGAAAACGGGGAAGACTTCGTTGAGATGAGGGACCGTGAGATCGTGGCGATGATCGCCTACCTACAACGACTGGGTACGGATATTAAAATAAAGGGCTCTGATGAACTGTTGTCAGAGAACAAAACCATAAAATAAATAGATATGTTTTGCGCAAGGGCATGATGCCCTTGCACGAAACCACTAAAAAATAAACACCATGTTAAAATTTGTAAAGGGATATATGGAAAGTATTGAAGGCGTGGCCACCTATCCCATGATGTCATTATTGATCTTCTTCGTCTTTTTCGTCATTTTGTTCTGGTGGGTCTTTACCGCCTCCAAAACGTACATTGAAGAAGTCAGTGGAATTCCTTTGGAAAACAACGACGAACATAACCTGGAATAGGCTGTTTTGAGGGCCATCCATAAAATACAACCTAACCTTTTAAACAATTGAACAGATGAAAAATATGACACCTTGGTGGATTCGGATTCCACTTATTTTCTTTCTCATCTTCGGATTAATGGAATACTTCATTGATTCTGGGGAGCAGCCCGCTTTCATAGCCTATCCCATGGCGGCCGCCTTCATGATCTTTGTACTATTGCTCTTGATCGGCATAGAGGTCATTCTAGCGAGCATTGAGAACGTCTTGTTCCAGACCCTTTCCGATGAGGCGAAAGAACGGTATATGGCCAGCTCCAGCCAACAATGGGAATGGACATGGGGCAAAAACATGTACAAGAAGCTCTTGGGCTCCAAACCTATGGAGGAAGAAGGGGAGATCGTACTGGACCATAATTATGACGGCATCCGTGAGCTGGACAATGAATTACCACCTTGGTGGGTATACATGTTCTACGCCACCATCGTTTTTGGGGTGGTCTACCTACTAAGGTTCCATGTTTTCAACGATTATGATCAAGACACCGAATATCTGACAGAAGTTACCCTGGCCGAAGCGGAGATCGCCGAATATAAAAAGAACGCCAAAGACCTTGTGGATGTGAACACGGTGGAACTGTTAACGGAAGCCAATGATCTTGCCGCAGGAAAGACCATCTTTGAGACCAGTTGTGTGGCGTGCCACATGGCCGATGGCGGCGGGGGCATAGGACCCAACCTAACGGATGAAAATTGGATTTTGGGCGGAGGCATAAAAAATGTCTTCAACACCATTTCCGAAGGGGGTCGTGCAGGCAAGGGCATGGTGGCCTGGAAACAGAGCCTAAAACCCTTGGAAATGGCCCAAGTGGCCAGTTATGTACTTAATTTCCAAGGGACCACACCGGCCAACCCCAAAATAGCCGAAGGGGATATCTGGATTGACCCGCACATGCCCGTAGAAGAAGCAGGCGCCGTGGATTCCGTTATGATCGAAGTGGAGGTAGACACCTTGCAGTTCAAGGAGACCATAGACGAGGAAGGGACCGTTATTGAGTAACGCCCACTTAAAAGGAATTGGATACAGATCAACCAGGAACCCTGTCATACAACCATCAGGGTTCCTTACACCAACAACCAAAAACACGTTAAAAACAAACAACCATCCCTAGTATAAACCTTTGTAGCATACTACACCATGGCACAAGATCAAGACAACTTTAGGGATTCCATTGGCACCATTAACGAGGAGGGCAAACGCGCTTGGGTCTTCCCCAAAAAACCCAGTGGCAGATATTATGAATACCGCAAATATGTGAGCTATGTGCTTTTGGCATTTCTGTTTGCGGCACCTTTTGTGAAAATAAACGGTAATCAATTTTTGATGTTCAACGTATTGGAGCGGCGCTTCAATATCTTTGGTTTTCCGTTTTGGCCGCAGGACTTTCACCTCTTCGTCATTTCCATGATCATAGGGGTCATTTTCATCGCGTTGTTCACAGTGGCTTTCGGAAGAATTTTTTGCGGATGGATGTGCCCCCAGACCATTTTTATGGAAATGGTGTTTCGGCGCATTGAGTATTGGATCGATGGGGACCGGGGCGCACAGATCAAACTGGACCGCCAGCCATGGAACGCGGAAAAAATAAGGAAACGCAGCTTAAAATGGTTCATTTTCTTCATCATTTCATTTTTGATCGCCAACGTTTTCCTGGCCTATCTCATTGGCAGTGACCGTTTGATACGCTATATTACGGATGGCCCCATGCAGCACTTGAGCACCTTGGTCTCCCTCCTCATTTTTACCGCCGTCTTCTATTTTGTATTTGCCTGGTTCCGGGAACAGGTCTGTATCATTGCCTGCCCCTATGGCAGAATGCAAGGGGTGCTGTTGGATAACAAGAGTATTGTAGTGGCCTATGACCATAAGCGGGGCGAAGCAGAGAACGGAAGAAAAAAATGGCGCAAGAACGAAGATAGGGAAGCATTGGGCCATGGAGACTGTATTGATTGTTTTCAGTGCGTTAATGTATGCCCCACTGGGATAGACATTAGGAACGGTACCCAGTTGGAGTGTGTAAACTGTACCGCCTGTATTGATGAATGCGATACCATTATGGAAAAGGTAAACCTGCCCAAGGGTTTGATCCGTTATGCCAGCGAGGATGAGATCGTTAAAAAAGAAAAGTTCAAATTTACGCCACGCTTAAAAGGGTACACCGCCGTATTAACGATCCTCACAGGGGTATTGGTGGGCATGTTGTTCCTACGGAATGATTTGGAAGCGAATATCCTTAGATTGCCCGGACAACTGTACGAGCACAAGGAAGACAACATCATCAGCAATGTGTACACCTTTAAACTGGTGAACAAGACCACAGAAGATGTGGAACATGTGTCCTTTAAACTATTATCACACAAGGGCGAAATAAAATTGGTGCGCAACGAGGAATTCAAGGTCCCCGCACAAGACCTTGCCGAGGGCACCTTGTTCATAGAGATAGACAATGCCGCCATAAAAAGCGATAAGGAAAAAGTAAAAGTGGGCATCTATAGCGGAAATGAACTGGTGGAGACCACCATGACCGCTTTTTTGGCGCCAAGAAGCTATAACTAAAAAATACATCATGAAAATCAATTGGGGAACAGGAATCGTATTGGCATTTATAGGCTTTATAAGCTTCATCCTATTTTTTGTGATCCGGATGGCTTCAGACTCCAGCACCAATCATCAATTGGTGACGGAAGATTACTATAAAAAAGAGTTGGAGTACCAACGGGAAATAGACGAACAGAACAATGCCAAGGAGAATGCGCTGCTGCTGGACGTTAGAAAGGTGCCCGGAGGATTACAGCTCAGCTTCCCCGAAAAAGTAGACCCTAGTAAAATCACAGGAACAGTGTCCCTATACAGGCCATCCAATGAACACTTGGATTTTGACTTACCTATTAGTCTGTCCAATTCACATTTGCTCATACCTGACAAACGTTTGTTGGATGGTCGTTGGGACATTTCTGTTTCCTGGATGCATGAAGGTAAAAAATACCTTCATAAAGATAAAATAACCTATTGAAATGATCTTTTCCGCTTTGGTTCTGGGACTTATGGGCAGTTTGCACTGTGTGGGCATGTGCGGACCCATTGCCTTTATGTTACCGGTGGACAGGACCAATTCCGTTAAGCGCTTCGGGCAGACCTTTTTGTACCATATAGGTCGTTTATTGGCCTATGGCCTCATAGGCCTGGTATTTGGGTTTTTGGGCAAGGGCCTTTATGTTTTCGGTCTTCAGCAAAAACTCTCCATTGCCATCGGCGCTTTAATGATTTTTGTAATGCTCTTGCCCCATAAGACCTTTGCCAAATACAATGTATCCAAGCCCCTGTATACCGCCATTGGCAGACTAAAGTCCAAATTGGGCGCCGCCCTGAAAAAGAAATCCCCGGATACCTTTCTTACCATAGGGTTCCTAAACGGGTTCTTGCCCTGCGGTCTTGTCTACATGGCTCTTTTCGGGGCCATGGCCATGGGCAGTGCGGCCAGTGGCAGCTTATACATGGTCCTCTTTGGGCTGGGCACCGTACCCTTAATGACCGCTGCCGTGTATTTCAGCAGGTTTATTAAGAGTCGCACCAAACAGCGCATTCAAAAGCTCATTCCACTATTTGTAATAATCATGGGGTCCCTCTTTATATTGCGCGGTATGGGCTTGGGCATACCCTATGTTTCCCCAAAGGCGGTGGTACAGGTTACCGCCGGCAGTACTCTGGAATGCCAGCCTTAAAAACCTTTTAGATGAGCCTTCTCTCCAATGATATTGTGCTTAGGCCCAGGTTTCAATTGAACCTGCATGGTTCCCGTGAACATATCTTGGAAAGCTTTGAGAAAGCCCAACAATCCCCATTTTTGATCAAAAGATTGGATGAGCATATCTTCATTAAGTTAGATGCTGGCCAAATTCATTTTTGGTCGCCCCAGCTTCATCTGGAAATTGTGGATGAAGAAACCACGACGACAAAATTATATGGGGTCTTTGGCCCAAACCCCACCCTTTGGACGTTTTTCATGTTCCTTCATTTTGGCGTGGCCACTCTTTTCATTATTTTGGGGATATGGGCCTACACGAGCGCCAGCCTTAACAAGCCCTACGGACTGCAAATGGGCCTCATGGGGCTCATGGTGACCGTTTGGTTTGCCCTATATGCCTTTGGCAGGTTGGGAAAAAGAAAGGGGCGCACCCAAATGGAACAGCTTTATGCCTTCATGAAAAAGGTGCTCGCTTCCTGTGCCAAAGAACCTTAAGGCAAGGTCCCTAAACAACTTACAAAAATACCCGCAATGCACACAAAGGAAATTGAGGATAGAGGGGACGTGGATCTATTGGTACGCACATTTTATAAAAAGATACGGAAAGATGCCCTCTTGGGGCCCATTTTCAATGACCTCATTACCCATTGGGAGGAGCACTTGGAGCATCTCACCGATTTTTGGGAGGCCCAATTGTTTTTAAAGCGAAAATATACGGGCAACCCTGTGGCCGCGCACATTAGGGTTGATGCGCACATGCAAGGCACCATGACTCCAGCACATTTTGGGCATTGGCTACAACTCTGGTTCAGCACCATTGATGAACTTTTCGTTGGACAAACCGCATGGATTGCCAAGAACCGCGCCCAAAAAATGAGCACCATGCTCTATCTGAAGGTATTTGAAGAAAGGCAATCCAGCTGAAATTTGTATTTTAGGCCAACATAAAAAACAATGGCCCGTCCTTGGGGTTAGCTGGGCACAGGGGGTGCCCTTATGAATAAAACATCCATGAAAAAAGACAATCCCAGAAGAAGTTTCCTCAAAAAAGCGACCTTGACCTCGGCCGCCCTCACGGCAGCACCTTTGGTTTGGAGTAGCGGTTATGAAGAGAAAATAGCGCTACAGCGCCAGTATGCCCCGCAGGCCTTTAGCCCCAATGACCATATCAACTTGGCCCTGATCGGCGCAGGCATCCAAGGTATTTATGATACAAAGGCCGCCCTTTCCGTGGCCGGCATAACCTTGGTGGCCGCTTGTGATCTCTATACAGGAAGATTGGACCGTGCCAAGGAGCTTTGGGGAGACGCTATTTTTACCACCCGTGATTACCGTGAAATCCTTTCGCGCAAAGATGTGGACGCCGTTATTGTGGCCACCCCAGACCATTGGCACCAAAAAATCACCATTGCCGCTTTGGAGGCCGGTAAACATGTATATTGTGAAAAACCCATGGTGCAGGATCCAAAGGACGGACAGGCAATTATCAATGCACAACGAAAATCGGGTAAAATATGCCAAGTGGGCAGCCAGAGCATGGCCTCCTTGGGCAATGAAAAGGCCAAGCAACTTTACATGGATGGGGCCATAGGGGAAATGGTGATGTTGGATATGTACAACGACCGCTACTCGGCAGAGGGCGCATGGCAATATCCAATTCCGCCAGATGCTGACCCGGAAACAGTGGACTTTGACACATTTTTGGGCGGGGCCCCAAAGGTTCCCTTTGATACAAAACGATTTTTCAGATGGCGCAATTATCAGGATTATGGTACGGGCGTAGCGGGCGACCTTTTCGTACATGCCTTCTCCACCCTGAACCACATCCTGGATTCCCATGGCCCCAATAGGGCACTATCCACGGGCGGTCTCCGTTACTGGAAAGACGGCCGGGACGTGCCAGATGTCACCATTACCCTGTACGACTACCCCAAGACCGATACCCACGCGGCCTTCAATGCCGCTTTCCGCATTAATTTCATTGCCGGGAACGGCGGTGGGGGCGGATTTAAGCTCATTGGCACAGAAGGCGAAATGGAGGTGGGCCAAAATAGCGTGACCCTAAAACGATCCAAATTGGGCATGGTGCCCGGCGGCTATTCCATGGTGGCTTTTACAGAAGCCACCCAAGAAAAAATACGCGCCGGTTATGCGCAACAAAATTTGGAAAGTAGAGCCTCTAGCCTTAACGTTGGCACGACCACATGGGAAGCACCGCGCGACTATAAAGGCGGGCACCACGACCATTTTTACAACTTCTTCACCGCCATCCGTGAAAAGGGCAGCGTGGTCCAAGACCCTACTTTTGGTCTTCGCGCGGCAGGGGCGGCCCTCTTGGCCAATGAAAGCTATTTTAAGAAGGGTCCCGTACAATGGGATCCCACGGGCATGAAGTTCATCTGAGCTAATACATTTCCTTCACCCAATCGTAAGGGGCCCTTTTGATCCATAGGCCACGGGTAAAATCGGGGAAATCCTGTGGCTCTCCATTGTTGGCTATCGAAGCTTCAGATAGGGGCGTAACGGCGCTCCAAGCCGCAGCATCATAAGCATCCATAGGAGGTGCTATGTTGGCCTTGGCAGATTCCACAAAGGCATTGAGCACAAAGAAATCCATGCCGCCATGGCCGGCTCCCAAGGCGTACTCCCCATATTTTTTCCATAAGGGATGGTCGTACTTTTCCAACCAAGGAGTAGCTTCGTCCCACCGGTGCTCCTCTTGGGACTGCCCCTCAATATACATTCGATTGCCATCCACTTCCCAAAGTCCATTTGCCCCCTGTACCCTAAAACCCAAGGAATAGGGTCTGGGCAGGTTACAGTCGTGGGTAATGATGATGGTCTCCCCATTGGCCGTATCCACAGTTGTGGTGATGACATCGCCCTGCTTGAACTTTACCTTGGCATTGGGGTGGTCCTCCCCTCCTACGGCCACCACGTAGTTGTGCAGCCCTATTCCCTTTGTGGCATGGGAAGTAAGCGAGACGAACCTGTTGCCGCGATTCACATCGGCCATGGCCGCTATGGGCCCCAAACCGTGGGTGGGATACACATCTGCATTGCGCTTAACGGAATGTGCCGTGCGCCATTTGGCTTCGGAGATGCCCTTTTCCCCAAATTCGGCCCCCTTACCATAGGCCGTTTTCCCATCATTGAACTTTACCCCGCGAAGATCGTGCTGGTACCCACATCTGAAATGTACCAACTCACCAAACACCTTCTGTTTTACCATATTCAACACGGCGAGAACATCCCTCCTATAGTTTACGTTTTCCAATATCATCATGTGGGTGCCTGTCTCTTCATGGGTATTCACTAAGTCCCAACACTCTTCCAAGGTATTGGAGGCAGACACCTCTACCCCTGCATACTTGCCCGCCTTCATGGCATCTACCGTCATGCGGGTGTGCCAAAGCCATGGGGTGGAAATGATCACGGCGTCCACCTCTTTTAGTTCCAAGAGGTTCCTGTAGTCAAAATCGTCCTTCCCAAAGACCTGCGGTGCTTTGAAACCGGCCTTTTGTATATGGTCTTGCGCTATTTTTATCCTAGTGGGATCAATATCACATAGAGCCGTAACATGAACGTCCTTGCGCAACAAAAGGTTGTTCAAATGGTTCGTCCCCCTAAGGCCCACTCCTATCAGGGCTACGTTGAGTTTGTCATTTTCACTGAAAGTCTGGGTGGCAAAAGCAGGAACGGCCAATAAACCGGCGCCCACAATAGAGGTATGCTTCAAAAATTTTCTTCGGGTGGCCATATAGTTTCGTTTGAAGGTAGTAATTTAAGAAAAAGCCATAGATACGTGACAATTCTCATCCAATTTAATGACCATATAACCTGTTTGAAATAGTTCATTTGGCAACATTGTCTATTTTTGTGGCCATAAAACGAATACCATGACATTATTACTTATGGCCGCGGGAAGCGGTAGCAGATACGGAAAATTAAAACAATTTGACGATTTAGGGCCCCAAGGGGAATTCCTTATGGAGTTTGCCATTCACGATGCCATACAAAACAATTTTGGGCAAATCGTAGTGATCACCAAAGCGGAAAACGTGGACTTTCTTCGAGACCACCTCAGGCCAAAGTTGCCCAAGCACATCACGTTGAACGTATTGGCGCAGGAATTGACGGACTTGCCCGAAGGAGCCTCCTTTTCTGGGGAACGCAAAAAACCATGGGGCACCGCACATGCCGTTTGGACGGCCAGAAACGTAATCAATGGCCCCTTTGTCGTCATCAATGCCGATGATTTCTACGGCCAGGCGGCCTACCAAAAAGCAGCTGAGTTCATGAAGAACAATGCAACGGATTATGCGCTATTGGGCTATACCCTAAAAGATACCCTCTCAGAACATGGCTCCGTTTCCAGGGGGGTGTGCCAAGTGACCGGCGATGATCTGGTCTCGGTCAATGAACGCTTGAAATTGGTGGCCACCGATGAGGGCATTTTGGATGAGGATTCCGGTCTTACCTTTACCGGAGAAGAGCAGGCCAGCATGAATTTTTGGGTGTGCCGCCCCTCCATATTCAAAAAAATAGAGACAGAGTTCAGGACCTTTTTAAAAGACCCTGAGCGCATAGCCACAAGTGAACTTTACATACCTTTCCTCATCCAAGAAATGCTCCAGGCCAAAGAGATCAAGGTGAAATGCATCCCTTCTGGGGGTGACTGGTTTGGCGTTACCTATGCGAGCGACAAGGAGAAGGCGATGGAAAGCTTACAGCAAAAAACCAAGGAAGGCCTGTACCCTTCCCCTTTATGGAATTAGGGGAATCAATAGGTACCACGGAAGCATTACGGGATATTCTGGGATGCTTTGTGCCTGATGCGGACTCCCATTCCTTTGTGGCCATACACAGTGGTTTCATTAACGATACCTTCTTGGTGCGTAAAGGATCGGAGCCCTTTTACATTCTACAGCGCATTAATCATGAGGTCTTTAAGGATGTGGACGGCCTTATGGGAAACATTGCCAAGGCCACGAAAAAATTAAGGGCCGCGGATTACCGGCCCATGGCCGTTTTTCCCACCATGGACGGAACTCCCCATGCCGCTTTGCCCTCTGGCCATTGGCGCCTATTGGAATACATACCGGAGAGCATTACCTATGACACCACTACAGATGTGGCCATTGCGCAAGAGGCGGGCCGGCTCATTGGTAAGTTCCACCTTTTGATGCAAGGAGAGCTTCCGGACGATTATTGTGATACCCTGCCCCAATTCCATGATCTGGAACTTAGATATGCCCAGTACCAACAAGCTCTGAAAGACACCACGCCAGAGCGCCTGACCTTGGCAGAGCAGGCTCTGCAAAAGGTGGATGCCATCTACGCCCATCTTCAGCAGGGCCGCCCCGAGAAATTGCCTTTACGGGTTTGCCATAATGATACCAAGCTGAACAACATCCTTTTTTCAAAGGATACGGGAAAAGCACTTTGCCTAATCGATCTGGATACGCTGATGCGCGGTTATTTTCACTATGATTTTGGCGATGCCGTGCGCATCATTGCCAATACCGCCCCCGAAGATGAAAAAAACCTACAGCTCATTTCATTTCATAAAGAACGGTTTACCGCTTTTGTGGCAGGCTTGGCCATGCATGGCCCCTTACTGGGCAAAGAGGAACTCGAAGCATTGCCCTATGGCACTATCCTTATGCCCTTTTTACATGGTATACGCGCCCTGACGGATTATTTGAACTTTGACGCCTATTACAAGATCACCTACCCCACGCAAAATCTGGACAGGGCCTTGAGCTTATTGCGATTTTCGGAAATCGCCATGGCCGCGGAACCCTACATGTCCACTACCGTGAAGCAACGTTTAATGCCCTTGGAATAGACAAAGTCGGTCGTACCAATCCTATACAACTAAAAAGAGCCCGATCTAAGTAGACCGGACTCTTTTACGAGAACACTATATGAAAATGAAAAAAATTTATTCCTTTTTTAATACAGTGTAAATATAGAGTCGATTTCCATGGCCTACAACGAATTGTTGTAAAACCCTACATTCTTGTGGTGAAGTAAGGCCATCTTGTTTTTTGGTCGGATTTTTAAAGGGGCGTAGTGGGCCCATCTTTCTCCAAATAGGCCTTAAGTGCCAAATAGACGCCATTGCTCCAGCCAAAACCATCCTGCACCGGATATTCACCGCCGCCACCTTCCAGGCCCATATCTTCAACATTATATTTTTCCACGAACTTCCCTGTGTTTTCATAGACCTTTTCATTGAGGGCCACCCATCTTTCGGCAATTATCCTTGCCAAGGCGTCATGGCCATAATTTTGAAGGCCCACAATGGTCATCCATTGCAAAGGGGCCCATCCATTGGGCGCGTCCCACTGTTCACCGGTATGGTTCAACGTGGTGACCACGCCGCCGGCCTTTAAAAAGTGATCGGCAATGTAGGTGGCCACTGCGTCTGCTTGGTCCTGGTTGGCCATATTGAAGTAAAGAGGGTATACCATGGCCAACGATTTAATGCCTGTTTTCTTACCATCCACCCAATGGTAATCCTCATAAACACCATCTAGGGCGTTCCACGCTTTATCACTGAGGAACCTCTTTCGAGCGGCCATCCGGGCCTCCAAGCGTTCTTGAAAGGCTTCGTCTTCAGGAAAGATATGTACCAACAGTTCTTCCAGGCCATACAAAAGCGCATTGAGATCTACCGGAATGATATCTGTGGTCTCAATGGTCTCTATATGCTCGCCATCAGCAAACCACCTAGAGGAATAGTCCCAACCGGACTCTGCCCCAGAACGTAGGTCCTTGTACATTTTTTCTCCTCCATCAACGGCCTGCACTTGAAGATAGTCTTCTTTAAAGGACTCCTGTCTTGGGGTATTTCCAGCATCAAAATAGCGGTTCATGATTCCTTGATCGGTCCGGACACAATGCTCACTGGCCCCCAACTCCAAAGTACTGCCCCGCATCCAGAAGTCATATTCAGAACGGAGGGCTTCCTTATACCGCGTATATACCCCCTCACCTTGGTGCGCTGCCAACAATTTCACCATTTCCACAAAGAAGGGCGGTTGGGAACGGGTTACATAGTAGCTTCTGTTGCCATTGGGAATATGGCCAATGGTAGTAATTAAGTGGGCAAAATTATCCAGCATATTCGTCACCAATTCAAATTCCCCGCTCTCCACAAGGCCCAGCATGGTAAAATAACTATCCCAATAATACACCTCCCTAAAACGCCCCCCGGGCACAATGTAAGGCTGTGGTAACGGAAGCAAGGTACTGCCCTGTACGTCCTCATCAGACGCCCGTTTGAGTACGGGCCAAAGCGCTGCTACATGTTCTGAAGCCGTTTTTGTGGTGTCTGACTCAAAATTGGAACTTATGGAGGGGGGTACTTCAAAATGGGCGAGCACAAAGGCCTTAAGGTCAAAACCTGGTTTGGTTTTTTCTTCCTCGTATTTCCTTGTGATCTCATCGTACGGAAATTTCGCCGTGCAATCCACAAAGGTCTTACTGTCCGCAAAAACGGATGCCAATTGCACCTCATCAAAAAGCGGCCCCAGGGCCTCATCAATTTGTACGATTTGGGCCGGCGTGGTGCTGGGCAATACTTGATTGGTGTTCTCTTTTTCCTTTACAACGGTCTGGCAAGCAACGAATAGCCAAAGCAGTAAAAAAGGCAAGTGTCTTTTTGTGCTCATGATCGGTCTGTTTTTAGACCTTAAAAATAAGGTTTATAAACTATTTCCTTCCCATAACTTAACCCCCTTGTAACCAAAGGTTAAGCTAAGCCTAACCTTAGTGTGCCCCTAAAATGATAACCTTTGTAGGCAAGATATTTTCTTTCATGGGAAACCTTGGCCTTGCTGCTACCGATCTTCTTGCCAACATGCTGATCTATCAGTTTGGCAATTACCACGGCCCCTTACGACTCCGCCAATCCTGTAAGCTGAGCACCCGTACAGCCCGTAAAATGCGCCATACCTTTTGTAATTCCAAATTGGGGCCTTTACGTCGCCTAGCGATTTTCCCATGGTGCCATCAAACCCATATAAAATGAAACGTCCCTGAACCATGTCTATTCAAAAAACGAAAATGATCACTTGGATGTTCTCTCTGACCTTTAATAAATAATAAAAGATGAAAAAAAGACCCGTGGAGCTTGTGGTCATCTCAGATGTACACTTAGGCACCTATGGCTGCCATGCCAAGGAATTATTGAAATATTTGAAATCCATAAAACCAGAACAGGTCATTCTAAACGGGGATATCATAGATATATGGCAATTCAATAAGCGTTATTGGCCCAAATCTCACATGAAGGTGGTAAAACTGCTTTTGGATTGGGTGGCCAAAGGAGTAAAAATAGAATACATCACGGGCAACCACGATGAAATGTTGCGCAAGTTCACTGGGTTTACCATGGGTTCCCTATCCATCACCAACAAAGTGGTGTTGCCTTTGGCCGGTAAAAAGGCCTGGTTCTTTCATGGCGATGTGTTTGATGTGACCATGCAGCACTCCAAATGGGTGGCCAGATTGGGGGCCAAGGGGTATGACCTGCTCATCCTTTTGAACCGTGCCATCAACTTTGTGGGAAAAAAGATGGGCAGAGGGCCCATTTCCATGTCCAAAAGAATCAAGAACGGGGTGAAGTCGGCCGTAAAGTTCATCAACAATTTTGAACAAGTTGCTGCGGAAATCGCCATAGAGAACGGCTACGATTATGTGGTCTGTGGCCATATCCACCAACCCGAAATCAGGAAAATAGAGACCGAAAAAGGGCAAGTGACCTACCTGAACTCCGGTGATTGGATCGAGAACCTCACCACCTTGGAATACCACCGGGGCCAATGGCGTTTGTACCAGTTTTTGGAAGATCGTTCCTTGGCCTCTCAAACTGAGGAATCCCCAGAGGATACGGTAGATATGAAAAAAGGGGAACTCTTTCAGCACCTTTTGGCCGAATTCAAGACCAACGGCATGGCCACCACCAAATAAGGCGTTCATGAGAGTCCTTTATGCCATTCAGGGTACGGGCAACGGCCACCTAAGCCGCGCCAGGGATGTCATCCCCGCGCTGCTGGCACAAGGCATAACGCTGGATATCTTGGTGAGCGGTACCCAAGCAGACATACAGCTGCCCTACCCCATTGCCTACCAATTGAAGGGACTCAGCTTTATCTTTGGGAAAAAGGGCGGTGTGGATATGTGGAAGACCTATGTGCGCGCCAACACCCGGCGCCTGCAAAATGAGATCAAAAGTGTACCCGTACAGGACTACGATCTGGTCATCAATGATTTTGAACCCGTGACCGCATGGGCATGCCAAAGAGTGGAAAAACCCTGTTTCAGCTTTAGCCATCAAGCGGCCGTTCTGAACAAAAATGCACCCCAACCCAAAAAGACCGATTCCTTGGGCAAGCTCATCTTAAAAAAGTATGCGCCCACCACCCATCACTTTGGACTCCACTTCAAGGCCTATGATGCCGGAATTTTCACTCCGATCATCCGTAATGATATCCGAAGCATTCCATGTAACAAACAGCCCCATTACACCGTATATCTTCCTTCTTACAGTGATGGGAAAATCCTAAAGTTCCTTGGCGAAATCCCTGATGTGCCTTGGGAAATTTTCTCCAAGCACAACAAAAAGGAAAGCCACTTCAAAAACATGCGGATAAGGCCCATAGACAATTCCGCCTTTGTACACAGTTTGGCCAACAGCACCGGGGTACTTTGCGGTGCAGGCTTCGAAACCCCCGCAGAAGCTCTTTTTCTTCAGAAAAAGCTCATGGTCATCCCCATGAAGGGGCAATATGAGCAACAGTGCAACGCGGCCGCTTTACAACAAATGAAGGTGCCGGTCTTAAAATCACTCAAAAAAAAGCATGTGGACAAGGTATTGGATTGGGTGGAAACCGATGCTTTGGTGGAAGTGGACTACCCGGATATGACTCATCACATTGTGCAACAGATTTTAGAAAGGGCAAAAAACCTGGGTGCATGACGATTGAAAACTCCCCACCCCATGCCTGAACCATTTGCCAAAAGTGATTTTGGACCCCACTTTGTCTGGGGTATTTCCACGGCTTCCTTTCAAACGGAGGGAGCGCATGATAAAGATGGCAAAGGCCATTCCATCTGGGATGTGTTCTCCACGCAAAAAGGGGCCATTGCCAATAACCATACGGCCAAGATCGCCTGTGATTTCTATCATAAGTACCAGGAGGATATTCGTTTGCTAAAGGCCATGAACATCCCCCATTTCAGGTTCTCACTTTCTTGGAGCCGCATCCTGCCCCAGGGCACTGGAAAAATAAACAAACGGGGCGTATCCTTTTATAATAAGGTCATAGACTGCTGTTTGCAGCATGGCATTACACCATGGGTGACGCTCTACCACTGGGACCTGCCCCATACGCTTCAGCTGAAGGGCGGGTGGACCAACCGGGAGATATTGGAATGGTTCGGCCAGTACGCCGAGGTCTGTGCCACACTTTTTGGGGACCGTGTTAAACATTGGATGGTGATGAACGAGCCCATGGTCTTTACCGGTGCAGGCTACTTTTTGGGGGTACATGCCCCAGGCAAAAAGGGGATGCGCCACTTTCTTCCTGCCGTGCACCATGCCCAATTGTGCCAAGCCATTGGGGGCAGGATCTTGCGGAACAGCGTGGCCGGTGCCTCCATAGGCACCACCTATTCCTGCTCTTTTATAGAACCCAAAAACACATCCAAAAGGCACAAAAAAGCGGCCCTGCGCGTAGATGCCCTGCTCAACCGCATGTTCTTGGAACCTGTTTTGGGCCTTGGTTACCCCATAGAAGACCTGCCCGTGCTCAACCGTCTCCAACCCTATATACAACCAACGGATATGCGCGACAGTTGCTTTGATTTTGATTTTATTGGCATACAGAACTACACCCGTGAAATCGTTAGGCACTCTTGCCTTGTTCCTTATGTGGGTGCGCGGCTCATTCCCGCGCCACAACGTGGGGTGGCCACCACCCTTATGGATTGGGAGGTATTCCCTCCCAGTATTTATGAAATGATCAAAAAGTACAATGGCTACAAGAATATACCCCGCATTTTAATAACGGAAAATGGATCTGCCTTTCCGGACAAGGTGCAACAAGGCCGGGTGGAAGATGCAGCCAGAACGGCCTATCTCCAAGACCATTTGGCCCAAGTGTTACGGGCCAAACAAGAAGGGCTCTCCGTGCACGGGTACTTCGTTTGGACCTTTACGGATAATTTTGAATGGGCAGAAGGCTATCATCCCCGATTTGGATTGGTACATGTGGATTTTGACACCCAAAAGCGCATCATAAAGCGATCGGGGCAATGGTATGCCTCTTTTTTGGGCCAGTAGGTCAACACTTAGTTCCGAAAAGCACTGAAGGGCAAGCACAAAAAAGCCGATGCTCCCATCGGCTTAAGCTAACTAACTCAAAAATAACATGAAACTCAAAACTAACACCGCAAAAATAAGCCCTCTTTTTTGCGGATGTGTTAAGGGAACCTCAGCAATATGTTATGTTATTTAAAAGCTTGATGTCCTGTGATGTCGGCTCCAGTGATCAATAGGTGTATGTCATGGGTCCCTTCATAGGTAATGACGCTCTCTAAGTTCATCATATGGCGCATGATGCTATATTCCCCTGTGATGCCCATGCCCCCGAGCACCTGCCTGGCTTCCCGAGCAATATGGATGGCCATGTCCACATTGTTGCGCTTGGCCATGGAGATTTGGGCGGTCGTGGCCTTTCCGTCATTTTTCAGCTGTCCCAATCTATACGCCAGTAGCTGGGCCTTGGTAATCTCCGTGATCATTTCCGCCAATTTTTTCTGTTGCAATTGAGTGGCCGCAATGGGCTTACCAAACTGTACCCTTTCCTTGGCATAGCGCAGCGCGGTATCATAACAATCCATGGCGGCACCAATGGCCCCCCATGATATGCCATAACGGGCAGAATCCAAACAGCCCAAAGGTGCACCAAGCCCATTTTTACCGGGCAATAGGTTTTCCTTGGGCACCTTTACATTGTCAAAGATCAACTCCCCTGTGGCGGAAGCCCTCAAGGACCACTTGTTGTGGGTCTCCGGAGTGGAAAACCCTTCCATGCCCCTTTCCACGATCAGCCCGTGTATACGGCCCTCTTCATTCTTGGCCCAGACTACGGCAATATCACAAAAGGGGGAATTGGAGATCCAAAGCTTGGCCCCGTTCAGGAGGTAATGATCGCCTTTGTCCTTGAAATGAGTGGTCATGCCCGCCGGATTGGAACCATGGTCCGGTTCGGTGAGTCCAAAGGAGCCCATCCATTCACCAGAGGCCAACTTGGGCAAATATTTTTTCCGCTGTGCTTCGTTGCCATAGGTGAAAATAGGGTACATGACCAAGGAAGACTGTACCGATGCCGTGGAACGAACACCACTAATTTGGATGATACGGATTGGCTTAAAATTCTGGATAAGGAGCCCA
>CAKZLG010000195.1 GCA_937125035.1 uncultured Maribacter sp.
CCGGCCCGCTGGATGAAGATCTGCGGAAAACCAAAACGGGTCGTAAACTCCAATGGGTAAATACCTTGCCCATTAACGATGCAATTGAGGTCAATATGGCCCCGAAAACCTTTTTGGGCCAATAGTGGCTCAAATTTCTTTAGGGTACGGTCAAAAATGGGGGAATGGTTCGTCCAGAACATACTGGTCCCCATTTCTCCGGTACTGACCCCAAGTTCCTTGGGAAAAAGTTTTTTATGCTCAAAGGCGATGTTCACGGGGCTCAAGAACCGGGTGCCGTTAAAATAGGCGGCCACTGAGATCTCCACGCCCTTTACCTTGCGCTGCAGCTGAAAGGTACCAAAATCATCTCCCCAGGATTTCTCATAGGCCCTTAGGATGCGGATGACGTCCAGGCCCTTATCATCATGCCCCACAAAGAGGAGTTGTTTGAGCTCTTGGGTCTCCCCAGAGGGTTTGACCACGTAAGCATTGGGATGTGCCTCTATATAGGCAATGGCATCCTTGAACGTACTGAACTCCTTATAGGGCAGGATGTTGATCTTGTGCCGTTTCAGCTCACTTTGGCCAAAGTTACGGTCCAGCTCCAATTCATCCGTATAGGGCGTACCACCAAATACCTTTTTGCCCATGGCCCTGAGCCTCTGACATTCCTTACCATAGCCCGTATAGTCAAAAATGACGACATCTGCCCAATCCGTATGTTTTTGCCAATGGGTGGTCTTGGGGACAAAACCATTGCCTATTTCCCGGCACTCCCGCTCCGCAATGAACAATTTTACGGTATGGCCCTCTTGTTGTACCGCCAAGGCAATATCAAGGGATTCTCCCCAGCGACTAACGAAAAGATAGCGTTTTTTTGAAGCTTTGATCACTCTGGCCATTTACAGGGGCAGGGAGACCCGCCCCCTACTATTTTAGGGTTCAACGACAAGGATTTAATCAACAAGATCCAGGGCGGTTATGATAAAAGCCTCATATTCCATCTCATCGGCATCCGTACGGAGCTCTATGCGAAAGGATATCTCAAAGGTCTCGCCCACGTATTGTTCATCGTCTAGATTGAACTTTGTGGCAACGTCTTCCTCCATTTCATCAAAACCATAGCTGGTCATGTCCTCTGCGGTAAAATAATAGACCCCGTCTGAGGTGCCGTCAAAGACCGCGGTGATCTGCTCTGTGGCCACCTTTTCATTTAGAAACAGGGCCAGTGTTAGGATTAGGGTACTTATAACTTTCATTGTGTTTATTTTTTTAGTTTGATGTGCTCGCTGCCCGTTTGCGGGTTTAGGCTTTTGACCTTTGCCTGTGCTGCACGGGCATGGATACTGCTCTTTTGCTTTGCTCCTTTTTTGGATGCCTAATGGATGGCGCATTTACTGCACCACGGCCTACCGCACGTGTTGAACTGATCCCAAAAAATAGAGGTTTTGCTGGGCGTATGTTGGAAGTTTTCGGCCACCTACCCGGTAGGTTGCTCTGTAAAGGGCGCCCCCTTTGCATTGCCCGATCGAAGTTGTCTTTATTGTTACGGCCCTGATGGCCCGACTTTTGAAATTACGGAACAAAGGAATAAAAAAAAAGGTTTGGTCCTCTTACTTTATCCTTAATTTTTTCAGCGCTCCACAATACTGCAATGGAGGCCCGTAAGTCTTTACTGGAGGCCTTTGGAGCCGGTTGTGCGACTGGTGCGCCATTTTGTCCGATTCTTTTTTTGGAACGCTTTTTGGACTATCTTTGCCGTCCTTTGCCTGTAGCAGGGTAGCGTTAGGGATTGAAGCGGCATCCTTTATGGGCCTTGGCGCATAAAGATACAGCGAAAAGCCCGACCCCGATTTTTCGGGGGAACGCCCGACTCGACCGCGTTAAAGGCAGGCCAAGTTCTTTGAAAAAAATCATTGAGTGAATTAAATGCTGGTGTAGACCCTTCGACTACGCTCAGGGTTCAGTTCGTTTACGATTGGCAAAGCTGATCCAACTCATTGAAGGGGCCGACTGGTTTTGACAGCGAGACCAATGGCAATGTAAGCATGCCGAGCGCTGGGGTACAGCTCGTTAATATCATACTTCACACTTTTAATTGGCGATAACAATTACGCTCTTGCCGCATAATCTGAATTATAGTAAGATTTGCCTCGTCCCTACAAGGTAGGGAAGCGAGATGTTCCTGAATAGCCCTTGT
>CAKZLG010000196.1 GCA_937125035.1 uncultured Maribacter sp.
CTATTTTACGGCTATAGTGGTTCAAATATTCATCCAAAGGAGCGCAGACCGGATACGCCGGCTTCTTTTTGGACATTAGTTTTTCTTCTGACATAGATATAATATAATGCTATAAATGTAGTCTTTTATCTACACCTTGATTCGTCTTTACTTACCCAATGAATACGGGGCTTTTGCCTGAATTTTAGGCTTTCAAAAAGCAGCAAAAAGGCCTAAAGAGGAACGCTTTACATTTTCCAATATACAGAATTCTTTGGGTTACCAACAGGATTACGGCGTTATACAACAATTAATTGTCCTTTTTCCCTCCTTATTCGTCCTTTGATATTGGGATTTATGTTTCCATTTACCAATCCTAGACAAATGAGACAGAAAAAAATACTTCTTTTACTTTCTTTTATAGCCTTTGGCATTTCCGTTAAAGCACAGTTGAGTGACCTACATTACCTTCCGCCCCTAAAGCAAGGGAGGAACAATGCCGCCGTACAACAGCAAAGGGTCTACCTATCAACCCCAGAGCCCACTACATTTGTCGTTAACGCCTATAGGGGTACCAATCCTGCCCCAGTGGCCAGTTTCAATATTTCAAATAATAGCCCGGCCGTCTATTCCTTACCCAATGGAGACAACAATATTACCTTGGTGAACAATAATAATACCGGGGTGGTACTCACCAACAGTGGCCTAAGGTTTGAATCTCCAAGCGGCAATAAATTCTATGTGAATTACCGCGGTAATTCTGCCGCCCAGGCAGCTTCATTAACGGCAAAAGGAAGACAAGCCCTGGGAACCCGTTTTAAATGGGGCGGGGTGCCCAATCTAGGGGCCGAAGTATCCAAATCCAACACCCTGGGCATCATGGCTACGGAAGATAACACCACGGTGACCCTTTCTGGCTACGATCCCAATTGCGTGTTCCGTGTGGGCAACAATGTTGCTGGCATTACAGATAACACCTATACGGTTACCTTGGACGCCAACGAATCCTTTGTCTTTGAAAACTACGTAGGCACTTCCCCTACTCTGGCCAGCCGTCAAGGTTGGATTGGAGCCTCTGTAGTTTCGGATAAGGACATCGTCATCAGCAATGGATCCATGAACTTTGGTAGACAAGAAAATGCCAGCAACCGGGATGCGGGAATAGACCAGCCCGTTCCAGAGAACCGTTTGGGCAAGGATTATGTTTTTGTCCGGGGAAATGGGAACACCAATGGCTGGACGGAGTTTCCGTTTATCATAGCTACGGCAGACAATACCCAGATTTTTGTAAATGGCAGCGCCACCCCCATTGCCACTTTGAACAATGGCGACTATTTTGAAGTGCCCAGCAGTTATTACTCTTCCAACGCAGCAGGAGCGAACATGTTTGTACAGACTTCAAAAGATGCCTATGCGTATCAATGTTTGGCCGGAGCTAGCCAAGTATTTACACAAGGACTCAATTTTGTGGCACCGGTAAACTGTTTGTTGCCAGATGTTATGGACAATATACCTGACATACGAAACATGGCTGGGCAACTGGTAACTGGCGGTATGACCATTGTAGCAGCCGTGAACACTCCAGATGCCAACATTCAAGTGATCGATGGCAATGGTCCCGTTACCTTACCTCCGCATACCCCTGTGACCGGTTCATCAGATTGGAAGACTTTTTACATTCCCAATCTTACGGGTGACGTAAGTGTACAATCCACAGGTCCCATGGCCGTTGGGTTTTTTGGTTTTAACGGTGCCCGTGGTGTGGCCGGATATTTCTCCGGTTTTGATACCGTTCCGGAGGTTACTCTGGAAATCAGGGGCGGCACCGGCTGTTTCGTGGGCTCAGAAATCTATGAGGCAACGGGTAATTTTGACGCCTATCAGTGGTATTTTGAAGGACAGCCCATACCGGGCGCCAACGGTCCGGATTTTGCGCCCACCGTGGCCGGGGATTATTTTGTGCGGGGCACCAAGGGGCCCTGTACCTATGACAGTCAATCCATACAGGCCCTCTATTGTGACCCTGATGTGATCGTGAACAAAACCGTGGACAACCCTGAAATTATGGAAGGTGAAACGGCCACTTTTACCATACGCGTACGCAACCTTGGCGTAGGCCCGGTGACCAATCTTCAGATTACGGATAACATCCCTGTCGGTCTTACTTTGGAGTCTGCATTTACCATCTCTGGATCCTGGAGCGGAAATACCTGGAACATTGGTACCTTGAACGGGGGTGAAACCGCCATTTTGGAGCTTCAGGTAAGGGGAGATGAAATAGATACTTTACCCCTATTGAGCCTTACCAACACGGCCACTAATGTACAAGATCAAACAGATAGCAATACAACGCCGGATAGTCCATCCGCAAGCATCATAGTTCATAACGATTTTGACAATGATGGCATACGTGATATAACGGATTTGGATGATGACAATGACGGTATTTACGATGATGATGAATGCGACAATGTATCTTTCAACATCTCTGGTGGAAATGCTTTTAATGGAAACCTGATCAGTGTGGACAACTATGCGGTGTTGGACATTTTTAGTTTGGACAATTCCTTTAACCTACAATTAAACGGTAATGATGTGGCCGGTGAAATTCAATTTCAGCTAGGTGCGGCAGGCAATTTTGCACGATTTTTGGATGGTACAACATATGGGGAAGCTGGTAACCCAAATATATGGACGGTAAATGGTTCACCTGGCACCCCCACTTTAAGGGTGGTCATAGATGAAAATGGACAATTTGAACTCTTTGGTGCCCGTTCCTCAAATGGCACTTTAGAGCCCATGATACTGACCACACCGGCCAATCCCATTACTTGGAATGCTACAGGATCCAATATGCTTACCGTAGATCAAGCTGTGGTAGGACCTACCAACATGCGGGGTGTTTTACATGCCTCAGGTTGTGATACGGACAATGACGGCTATCCCGATCAACTAGATCTGGACAGTGATGGTGATGGCTGTTCTGATGCCAATGAGTTCTATAAAGATAACAATGCCGATGGTGGGGACGATGGTGTTTTTGGAGCGGGAATCCCTCCCGTAAACCCAGACGGAACCGTTATTGGCGCTTCCTATGTACGGGTATATGCCCCAGAGATCCTCTTGGGTAACACCACAGAAAATTTAGGAGGCACGGATATCAATGGCCAGGATGTGAGCTTGGGCCAGACCATTCAATATGTACTGCGTTTCCAAAATACGGGCGATGACCACGCCACGAACTTTACCATACGTAATGTATTACCCAATAATGTGACCCTGGACAACGTGGATGTTTCCAATGCCACAGGCACCGCCTTCACCCATGATCTGGCCACCAATACGGTGAACTTCACCATCCCGGATAATTTGGTTCAGGTGGGCGATCCTCAGTACAGTATTCGTATCACCGTGACCATTGACGGAAATTGCTCAGAGTTTGTTGCGGCCTGTGCCTCTCAATTGGAAAATAGGGCCTATGCGAGCTATCAAGGCACCTTGAACACCAACACCTTTTCGGACGAACCGGGCAACGGGCCTATTTCTGCCTGTACGAGTGTCCCCCAACTGGCTAGCAA
>CAKZLG010000197.1 GCA_937125035.1 uncultured Maribacter sp.
ATTTCCTTGAACTTTTCAACTTCGACCCCACTTCCATAGCCGAGCCAAGTAGTGGCCCACTCACCGGAACCGTCTATGCCCAATAGGGCGGCTTTTTCATAGGGAGAAACAAAAAAAGAGCCTGCAACATGAGTTAAGTGATGATTGAGAAAATGTACTTTTGGTCCATTTGATTCCTTCCAAAAACCTTTGTACCATAACCAGAATCTACGTTGCTTGGCGTATGCATTGACCACATGATGTCCAGAATAGGCCAGCCAGGATTTCGGTTTGTTCCAAAGATGTCCAAATTTCTTGCCCCAGTCGGCTGTGGGGTTTATGGAAATGGCAATATGGTCTATTTGATGATGTTCCAGACCGGATATCTCCAAACAACGGTCTATGGCCATTTTGGGAAACTTTGAGGTATGCTTTTCCCTATTGAGCCGCTCCTCTTCCAACGCAACAATGAGCTCACCATCCACAACTATACAAGCAGATGAGTCATGAAAATAATAATTGAGTCCCAATATGACCATGCTATCTATTTAAAACCACCTATTCTTTTCAAAAAAAACCAAGGATAAAAGTAGTAAAAAACCTTGGTTTTGGCTCGATGTCTCTACAAATTATGCACCCCAAATCAAATTTCAGAATAAATCAAAAATTAAAGGTCATGACCACATTTATAAAGGCAACTCTCTTTAAACCGATGCGTTATGTTCATGGAAAACCTTGTACATTTCACTATTTGTAGGATAATTCGATACTGAACTGCGACCTGCGGTTCACCCCGTGCTTTCTATCTGGACATGTAACGCCGTCCGCACATTCGTTCTTCAATTCTCGCTCCCCCTTGGCCTCACCAGTAATACGTTCATCTGATAGCCCTTTAGACTTCAAATAATCCAAGGTGCGCTGCAGTCTTCTTTCCGATAGCCAAAGGTTGTATTGCTCACTGCCCCTGGAATCGGTATGCGAGCTAACCTTTGCCACAATGTCCGGATTTTCCATCAGCAATTCCACGATCTCATCCAAAATGACCTTGTAGGAGGCGGTCAGGTAGGATGAGTTGAACTTGAATTGAACATCGCCCAAATCATCTAGGTCCTTTTGCAGTGCTTTTAGTTTTTCTGCCGCCGCCTCTTTCTTTGCCTGCGCTGCCGCAGCCAAGGCTGCAGCCTCCTCCTGTTCCTTCTTCAACCGTTCCGCCAATAAGGCCTCCTCTTTAAGTCGGTTGACCTCGGCAATGGAATCTTGTTGGCGCTGCCGCTCCTTTTCTATAGCATCCAAAAGTTCTTTTTTCTCTTCCCCGCGTTTGGAGAGCCCCTTTTCTATACCAAATTGGTATACCACCCCTGCGGCATGTTGTATGTGGTTGGACGCACCGTCCGCTTGGCTCATGGCCCATTTACCGGTAGAGTTGAAATCCAGGCCCCAACGGTCTGAGAACCAGGTACGGAAGCCCACCACGGCGTTGTACGTTCCCCTACCAATATCATTGGCCTCTGTATAACCGGCCCCAATGCCCACATAGGGATCGAACCATCCCGTCTCCCCTACTATTTTGTTGAGATCATAGGTGATGCGGGCGTCAATACCGTAATAGGTCTTATCCTCAGGGTTCACAACGCCATCAATTATCTTGCCCTCTTGATAACTATTCAAGGTCCCTATGGCCTCTAGTCCCAGACCGTTTTTAAAATAGCGGCCTACACTGATGCGCGAGGGGTAGGGCAGCATGTTCCATTCATCACCAATATTGAAGAGCCCATCAAAGACATTTCCGGAATCATCCACGGCATTTATGCCCAGGCCAATGATCCATGAGCTAAGTACAATACTGTCCTTAGCGGTGATTTGTAATTCTTCTTCTTGAGCGGTCATTTGTAATTCTTCTTCTTGCGCCCTTACAAAACTAAGGGCGAAAAAGCACAAGGTGGTCAATACGATTGAGGCTTTCATAAAAGAGCTTTTTGTTTAAGTTGTAAAAGTACTTGTATTCTTTGGGGATGTCAAAAAAGTACTACGATTTGCGTAAATATTCGT
>CAKZLG010000198.1 GCA_937125035.1 uncultured Maribacter sp.
CAATAAGGTGAGTAGTTCTTTGGTCTTCATGTGGATATCTATTTAGCAACAATTAGTTTTCGTGGTGTTAAAGAAGCTGTTGAGCTGGTGCTGTAGTTCTTTCCAACGCACCATGTTGATACAGTAGCATACCTTTTTGCCCTCAACTTCCCCTTGAAGGAGGCCTATGCTCTTCAATTCCTTTAAGTGTTGGGAAATGGTGGGTTGTGCAAGCCCGATCTCTTCTACAATGTCATTACAGATACAGGCCTCTTGTTTGCTGATGAACTCCAATATGGCTATTCGTGCCGGATGCCCCAATACCTTAAAAATTGTGGCCATTTGGTTTTGTGCATCCGTAAAGATCTGTGTCTTGGTCAGTCCCATTACATATTTTTATATTGCAATATTACGATTATAAAATATTTTAAAAAAGGCCACCTTGGAAAAAGGGGCCTTCATTTTTTTAGAACCAGGGTTTTTTACCCACCTGATAGGTAGTGTAGAATTCTTCGTCCGTTTTGGTTAAGTAGATGATACCTTCTATCAATCCAATTATTCCGGTAGCCATTAATATGAAGCTACCAACCACAAAGCACACGGTGATATACCCCACAATGGAGGCTCCCAACAAAATAAAACCTTCCTTTTGGTAGCCCAAGAGAAATTTATGAACTCCCAAGGATCCTAAAATGATGGCCAAGATGCCCACTAGGACCTTTTTGTTTTCACCGCCCGCCCCGCTAAAGGCCTCTTTGGCCCCTTTGGTAAACTCATTGGCGGTATCCTTGGCCTCGTCTGCAAAATCTTTGCTGTTTTCCTTGGCCTGTTCCCCTGCCCCTTTGGCGGCCTCATTGGTTTTGTCAAAGGCATCACCTGCCTTATTCCCTAAATCTTTGTTCTCGTCTGACATTTTAGATTGTTTTTGGTGGTTAATCGATGGCTAAATGTAATAAAATTAAGTGAAAACGTTGCGTGGGGTTGGAAAATTTACAACGACCTATACAATGTAAATAAATTGTAAACAAAAGGTAAATTAAAGTATATTTGCTCTTTAAAAAAGCGCATGAATATTCATTGGTCCCGAAGCGACATTAAAAAATCCGAGCACATCGCGGAATTGCTCTTGTTGGAATATGGGGTACGGCAATTCCTCACTACGGCCCTTATTAAGGAGGCGGAACACCTGTTGGATTATATGGAGTTCATTTCTTTGGAGCTTCAAACGGACCTGCGTACCATTACGGTCTCAAAAGAGACCCCCGAGCCCTTTTATTCCCTGCTCAAAAGGCAATTGCAATCCTTTGAAACCAGTGCTGCACTGCAGTACGTTTAAATGCACCCGCTTAGTACGGGTTCCCGATCCATCTTTTTAACAGGGCAGTTACGATCAACAAAATTGGGCCTTGATCTTATCCACAATGGTCTGTGCCAATTTGATTTTGCTCTCCACCGTCCAGCCCGCTACATGGGGGGTCAGTAGCACATTGTGTGCCTTTACCAAATAATGAAAGGCCTCTGGCAGGGCGCCATCCGCGAACATGTGTTCAAAAGATGTTTTTTCATACTCCAGCACATCCAATGCGGCGCCCTTTATTTTACCGGTCTGTAGGGCCGTTACCAAATCCGGTGTTTTTACACATTTGCCCCTGGCGGTATTCAGGAGCCAAAAAGGATTATGGAAACCGTTGATATAGGCTGAGTTGACCATACCTGTGGTAAGGTTGGTCTGCGGCACGTGTAGGCTCAATACCTCTGTGCGTTGTTGCAATTCCATAATGCCCACCTGCCGGGCGTGTTCATCTTCCACCCCGCCCTGAATATCATAACAGATCACCTCTTCCACATCAAAACCCTTCAGTTTTTTAGCAAAGGCCTTGCCCATGTTGCCATAACCCACAATACCCACGACCTTGCCCTCCAATTCCAAGCCGCGGTTGCCCTCACGGTCCCAAATGCCTTGGCGCACCTCTTGGTCTGCGGTGTGCAACTTATTGAAGAGCGTTAGCAGCATGCCCAGGGCATGTTCCGCAACGGCATTGCGATTGCCCTCCGGTGCCGCGGCCAAAAAGATGTCTTTGGATCGGGCATAGCGTACATCTATATTTTCCAGCCCGGCCCCTACGCGACCAATGAACTTTAGGTGGGTGGCACGATCCATGAAATCAGCATCAATGGAGAACCTACTGCGAATGATGAGTCCGTCATACGCCTGGATCTTCTCCGCTATGTCCGTTTTGGGGCTGGTATAATCCTCATGGTTTTCAAAACCCATGGCCTCAAATTGTTCTAGGAGCAGGGGGTGGTTGGTATCTACGTGCAGTACTTTCATGGGTGTTCGTTATTCGTTGCTCTTTGTTCGTTGTTGGCATTCAGCTTTCAGCGTTCAGCGCTTGGTGTTTTTTCTTATTGTTCATAGCGAAAACTACGTGCTTTCTACTTCGTACCCCCCCATTTTGTACTTAAAACCGCATTAGGGATAGAGGCGAACTACCGTGTAGTGCCGATAGCCCGGCCGCACCTGTATGGTGCGGAATGCCCTAAATGCCCAATATCAACTTAGCAATGACAAAGTAGATCAAGATACCAAAAATATCATTGCTGGTGGTAATGAAGGGGCCTGTGGCAATGGCCGGATCTATGCCTCTCTTGTGTAGGAACAGGGGGGTAAAGGTGCCCACAAAGCCCGCTACCACAATGACCGCGATCAAGGAAATGGAAATGGCCAGGGAGGTATAGAAGTCGCCCTTCCAAAACCAAGTGAAGAACAGGAGTAGGATGGATAAGATGAACCCGTTCAAGAGGGCCAATAGCATTTCCTTTAAGAGCCTGCTCCCCACACTGCCCTTGATATAATCGTTGGCTAGGCCCTGCACAATGATGGCGCTGGACTGCACCCCTACATTCCCCGCCATGGCGGCAATGAGGGGCGTAAAAAGGAAAAGGATAGTATATTCCCTGAAAATTTCCTCAAAACCCCCCATGATAACGGCAGCGGCCGCCCCCCCAAACAGGCCCAATATGAGCCAGGGCAGGCGGGCGCGGGTAAGTTCCCATATACTGTCATCCGCTTCCACATCTTGGGAGATACCAGCGGCCATTTGATAGTCCCGGTCGGCCTCTTCCCGGATCACATCCACAATATCATCTATGGTAATACGGCCCACCAAGCGGCCGATCTCATCCACTACGGGGATGGCCTCAAGGTCGTACTTGCTCATGATACGGGCCACCTCTTCAGGGTCCTCATTCACATTCACGGAGTCTACCTTGGGGATATAGATTTCCCGGATATGGGTCTCTGTGGATACCGTGAGCAGGTCTTTTAGGGAGAGGCGGCCCTTGAGCTTCTCATCCTTGTCCACCACATAGATGGAGTGTACCCGGGTCACGTTCTCCGCTTGGGCCCTCATTTCCTTTACACATTTGGTCACGGTCCAATTCTCGTTCACCTTTACGAGCTCTTTGGCCATGAGCCCCCCGGCGGAGTCCTCGTCATAGCGCAGAAGGTCCACAATATCCTTGGCATGTTCCTTATCGGCTATTTCAGAGATGACCTCTTGTACGATCTCTTTGGGGAGCTCTGCAATGATATCTGCCGCATCATCCGTGTCCAGCTCCCCCAGTTCTCCGGCAATTTCTTTGTAGGAGAGGTTTTTTAGGATGGATTCCCGTACGTCCTCATCCAATTCGGTGAGCACATCTGAGGTCTTGTCGCTCTCCAAAAGTTTAATGAGGTAGGTGGCCTCATCCTCGTTGAGCTCATTGATGATCTCTGCCACATCCGCATAGTGCACCTCTTGCAAGAGGAGGTTCAATTGATCGTTGTCCTGGGACTCTATCAATTGCTCTATCTGCAGTACCAGTTCCTCTGTGAGTTTAAACGGCGTCATCATCAATTTTCTGGGTGAGTGCAATAAAATCAGCTACGGCCAGCTGTTCTGGGCGTTGGTCAAATATAGTATCTTCTTTAAGAATATCAGAGAGCATAAAGCTTTTTAAACTGTTGCGCAGGGTCTTTCGTCTTTGGTTGAAAGCGGCCTTGACCACCTTGTGGAGCAAGTCCTCGTTGCAGCCCACCGATCGCCCGGCTTTACGGGTAAGACGGATCACGCCAGATTGTACCTTGGGCGGGGGATCGAACACCTGCGGGTGTACGGTGAACAGATATTCCGCCTCATAGAAGGCCTGTACCAGTACGGAAAGGATGCCATAGGTCTTATTGCCATGTTGGGCACAGATGCGCTGGGCCACTTCTTTCTGAAACATGCCAGAAAATTCCGGTACTTGGTCTCTCATATCCAACATTTTAAAAACAATTTGGGTAGAGATGTTATAAGGAAAATTGCCGGTAATGGCAAAAGGCCGGTCTGCAAACAGTGGGGCAAGGTCATGTTTAAGGAAGTCCGCCTCCACGACCTGCAACGTGGCCGGCCCTTGGAACAGTTTGGGATGCTCCAATGGAAAGCTGTGGTTCAGATAGATGATGGATTCCGAATCCAGGTCCATGGCCACCAGGTCAATATCCTTTAGTAGGAGGTATTTCGTGAGCACGCCCGTGCCCGGTCCTATCTCCAGTACGTCTTTATATCCTTTGAATGTCAAGGTCTGTGCTATTTGTTTGGCGATGTCCTCATCCTTAAGGAAATGCTGCCCCAAATACTTCTTGGCCCGCACCGGACCGGGATCGTTGTTGGTGTACTTTTTTTCCTTTCCCTTCTTCCTGTTGTTCTTCCCCATGTATTTTTTACTGGTTGATGGCCATATAGGCCCATGCTTTTTTGCCCGATGCCAATGTCACCTGTATCCTTTTATAGGCCTCACCCTCATACCAATCTGCCCTTTCCAGCTCTTTTGGGGCCAGGGTATAGACCTTTCCTTTGATGCGATCGTTGCCCTCATTGGTATACTCCAGGGTAGGGTATAGCCCGGATACCTTTGTCTCTGAAATCCGGTAATGGCTCAGTTCATCGTCCATGCCCAATAAGGTCCTGGAAAACACCCCCAACTGCACTTCTTTTTCTTGAAGGGTGCCATAGGTGAACAATAAATGGGTGGCCGTGGGATAGACCGCCTGGAACTCTTCCACTACAGCCAGTTCGGTCCTAAAGGAAAAGGCAGCCCCTCCAAAAAGAGTTTCGGCCGTTTTGCGCAGGCGGGGGGCGTCTTCCTGGTAGTATTGTTGCAGGGTGGCCCTGTCCTTTACGGTGTACTGTACGGAATAGGTATGACTGCCATCTTCCTGCTCCGTGAGTACCTTGGTCATCTTGGCGCCCAGGAACTTGCCCGTTGCCATGACGGCCGGTATATGTTCCTGCCGCATCCACTGGGTCCATGTATCATGGATGTCCATTTCTATATTGGTGGTAACGTTGTAGATATACATTTTTGCTCGTTGCTCGTTGCTCGTTGTTGATTGATTTCAGTGCTCAGTACCTGGGAAAAAATTCCCTGTTACGTTGTAGGCAACACTTCATACCTTGTACTTGCTGCTATGCTCTGTTTACCGGATACTCCGTACTACCTACCAAACACTTCAAAACCAAGCCTATCGTAACCTACCAGTCCAAGAACGTCAATTGATGGCATCACCCCGCAGTTTTCTAAATGCCTTGGTGGCCTGTGGAAAATAATAGCTGTCCTGATAGTTGAATACGATCCGCTCAAAATGGTATTTGGCTTTTTCTGGCTCTTCAAAGTTGTTTTGATAGAGGTTGGCCAGGGCAAAGTGGGCGTCATCCGCCAGGATTCCGTTGCCATGGAACTCCACGATTTTTTGGTAATTGAAACGGGCATCCTCAAAACGTTCTTCGCTTTCCAAAAGTTGGGCCTGTTTTAAGAGTGCCTCATCCTCAATGCTTTCGCCCTTGTGTTGCTGTAGAATGTCCTCTAAGGCGGTGATGGCGGCTTCGGTCTTGTTTTGGTAGGCCAGAAAATCGGCCCGGGCATATTTTTTGAGTGCCGTTTGGGTGGAATCCTCCAAGGAATTATCGGAAATCAAAAGGCTCAACTGCATGGCATCATTGGCAATGAGTTGTGAGGTGGAGCCTCGGAGCACTTTCAATTGGGTCAACGCCCAATCAAAATCGCCCTTATAAAAACTGGTCTGGGCCACTTTGTACCGCGCATTTTGCCCCAGCACATCATTTTTCAGCTTTTGCTGTATTTGGGAAAAATAGATCAGGGCCTCATTGAATTTTCTGTCATACACCAAAATATCGCCCAAGGCCAATTTTATGTAGGCCATGCTGCGGTTGTTGAGCGGCAGCTCCAGACTGTTTTTCAGCATTTGGGCAGCAGGGGCGGCATCGTTCATTCTAAAGGCGAGGAAATTGGCGTAGGCCACCTGTAGTTGAAGGGCCTGGCTGTTGTAGCCATAAGCTTCCACTAAAGATTCATATTCTTTCTGTATCCCCTCCCATTGGCTTTTTTTGGCATCCATCAGGGCAATGTCCAAGAGCTTCAACTCGGCATTCAACAGGGTAATGTCATCATCGGCCTCGTCCGTGATATACTCAAAAATAGTAATGGCCACGCTCTTGTTGCCGCTTTCCAAGGCCATGTCCCCCAAATTTTCAATGCGTTGTAGGGAGTTTCCCTCCATGCGCTTGGCAATTGCCTTTTCCTGCCGGAAAGCACTGTTGTACTGTTCCTGTTGAATGAACAGCCAGCTTAGAAGCTCATTCCAAATGATATTGGGTTCCTTTTGCGCCTTCTCCAAAAGAACGGTTTTGAACACCAGATTGTTATCATCTGCCGGATCTGATGAGATGAATTCATCAATGCTCCTAAGAATATTGGAAATAGAGGTCTTGCCAGACGCCAGTAGTTCCAGGTACGCCCTGAACATTTGGTCTACATGCCCCTGCTCACCATAAATACGGGCCAATTGATAATTATAGTCCAAAGAAGGATTCAGCTCCATGGCTTTTCCATAGGCTAAAACGGCCTTGTCCAAAATGCTGTATTTTTGGAATTGGTAGCCCAGGGCATAACCATAGTTAGGGTTGACCTCAATGAATTGCAATGCTTGATCATAGTATGCATTGGCCTTTTCCGGGAGGTCCTGCAGCGTAAAATTATACCCTTTTTCAATGTAAAGGTTGGGGTGGGGCCTTGGTTGCTGCAACAGTTCGGAGAGAAAGGCGTCTGCTTCTCCGTAGCGCTGTAATTGCTGGTAACAGGATACGAGACCTTGCACATAGTCCGTTCTCCTCGGATTTTTTTTGGCCAGTTTCTCATAGAAGACCACCGCTTTTTCAAAATCGCCGTCCTCAAAGTACTGCTTTGCCAAAAGATCTTCTTGTGCTAGGGTCGCAAAGGACCATAGGAAGACCAAAATATAACCTAACGTGCGCATGTACCAAAGATAACCCAGAAATATGGTAAAAGGTGTTAAGCGAATCAGAAAGGTGGCCTAGGCAATGGTATCAAACCCACAATAGGGCACAAGCACCTTTGGGATTTTTATGCCTTGTGGGGTCTGGCAATTCTCAAGAATACCCGCCAAAACCCGGGGCAGGGCCAGGGCGCTGCCGTTCAAGGTATGGGCGAGCTGACTTTTGCCGTTTTCATCCTTGTACCTCAATTTCAACCGGTTGGCCTGGTAGGTCTCAAAATTGGATACGGAACTGATTTCCAGCCAACGGTCCTGGGCGGTGGAGAACACTTCAAAGTCGTAGGTAAGGGCCGAGGTGAACCCCAGATCGCCCCCACAGAGGCGAAGTACGCGATAGGGCAACTCCAGTTCACGGAGTATTTCCTTGATGTGTTCCACCATGGCGTCTAGGGCCGCGTATGATTTTGTTGGATGTTCCACGCGTACAATTTCCACTTTGTCAAACTGGTGCAAACGGTTTAGGCCCCGCACGTGGGCACCATAGCTACCGGCTTCCCTACGAAAGCATGGGGTGTAACCCGTATATTGGATCGGAAAGTCGCTTTCATTGAGGATCACATCCCTGAACATGTTGGTGACGGGCACCTCTGCCGTGGGAATGAGGTAGAGGTCATCTGCTGTAACATGGTACATTTGCCCTTCCTTATCGGGCAGTTGGCCCGTGGCGTACCCAGAGGCCTCGTTCACCAAATGGGGCACTTGTACCTCTGTATACCCGGCGGCGGTGTTCTTGTCCAGAAAATAGGAGATCAGGGCGCGCTGCAAGCGTGCCCCTTTGCCCTTATAGACCGGAAAACCGGCCCCGGTGATCTTAACGCCGAGCTCAAAATCAATGATATCGTATTTTTTGGCGAGCTCCCAATGGGGCAGGGCCCCATCCTCTAAGACCGGAATGTTGCCTTCTTTGAACAGTTCTTCATTGTCCTCTTCCTTGGTGCCGGCGGGCACACTTTGGTGGGGTATATTGGGGATGGTGTACAGCAGTGCCTGTAGGGCTTCGGCCAAGGCAGAGAGGTCTTCCCCCAGTTTTTTTGAATCTTCCTTTAGAACACCCGTTTTTTCCTTAAGGGCATTGGCCTCCTGGGCCTTTCCAGTTTTGTAAAGGGCACCAATTTCTTTGGAGAGCGCATTGCTCTCCGCCAATGTAGCGTCCAATTGGGTCTGTACTGCCCTTCTTTTTTCATCCAGATCTAAGACCTCCTCTAGCAAAGATGCCCCATCTATATTGCGTTTTTGGAGGGCTTGCGCCATCTCTTGCTTATGGGTCCTTATGGTTTGTAATTGTAACATCTACGGTTGTTTTGAGCTGGCAAAGTTAATACAATCCCCGCTTTTGTGGACTATCTTTGCCATGAATGCAAAGAATGATCGGCAGAAGGTGCCCTTGTCAAAAAATGAGAACCCATCAGCGTTGGAAACCGCGTACTCCGGACCACATGATGATGCCCTGAGGTTGTCTTACCGTTGCGTTGACTGCTCCCATGGCGCTGGTAAAATCCACGGGTGGTGTTGCCAAGTTTGCCAAGGGGTGTTGGCCAGATCGGTGTTGGGGTCAATAAAGGGGGCGTAGGGCCTGCGATTGATACTGACTTCAGAATTCATGAGGTATACCGCAACCGTCCTGCCTTTTTGTGCAAAGTCGCGCTTTAGCCATTGCGCAAACTGCCAGGTAAAATCCGGATAAGCGTACACCTTTCGCAGCTGGGCACTGCTCAAATATTTTTCCGGAAACACGGGTAGCTCCGCACCGGTAGTTTTATCAACCACCTTAAAAGTTCCTTTTCCTTGACGGCTCCGCAGCATCATCCGCCAACTGAGCCTATGGCCCTCTTCGGTCCAGAGCACATCGCCCTGAATAATGTGGTGCCTTAGGGGAAGGACCAATTGCAGTAGGAAATATAGACCCAGCGCCAACAGAAGGATGTTTGTTTTGCCGGACTGGACCAAGGGGCTATCTTTTTTGGAACCTCCTTGAACAAAGGGGGGCTTTTTCCTGAGGAACAGCTTTCTAATGGTCTCCGGTTCAAAAAAGAAGACGGTAAAGGCAAGGGACAGGTATGGGAAAATACCGATCTGAAAGACAATGCTATTGAACAAGTGAAAAAAAATGGAGCAGATAAAGGCAGCTTTCCGCGTGGGTTTCCATAGCAATGCCGGTATGATCAGCAAGTCAAAAACAATACCCATGGTGCCCACAACGGCTTGCACCCAAGGTGTTTGGAGCAGACTTCCTATCAGGGGATAGTTCACTTTGGGGGCCATGAGCACGCCAATGGCCTCAAAACTGAGCCAATCCCCATACAATTTGGCAATGGCGGCATAGGTATAGACCAAGAACAGTTGGGCCACCACCACCCATTTTACCAAGAGGGGCATGCTTTCCGTTCGTAGTTCGGGGTGGTTTTTGGCATCAACGGAAACGCTTTTATGGGCAGGCAGGAAACACATGATCAAGGACAGGAGCACCAAGAGATAGTAATGGTTGTTGTAGGCCGTTTTTTGCATGAAATAGGCCCCACTCCAAAAAAGGAAGAACAAAACCGCACTCCACCGGTATCTAAAGCCCAGGGCTATGGAAATGCCCAGGAGGCCCATAAAGCCGAAATAGGGGTACATGCCAGCACCGGACAGCGATTGAAGCCACTCAAAAGGGATGAAGGGAAAGGTGTATTCCGGAGCTACCAAATTGCGCTGCACCCAACCCGTAAAGAGGGCGCCAAAACATTCCATGGCGACCAAAACCCCAAAAAAAACACGGAAAATGATCAAGGGGCTGTTATCCATCCGTTCATGCAACAACCGCTGTACCATTTTTTCTATTTGGTAATATAATTAAGGGCCTTGTGCTTATCACGTTCCAACTGCGCCTTTAGGGCTTCCACGGAACCAAACCTTTGTTCATCACGCAACCGCTTTAATAGGTGTACCTGTATTTTCTTATCGTAAAGATCTTCCTTAAAATCAAAAAAATGGACTTCAATTGACTTTTCCTTGCCGGCCACGGTGGGGTTGTAGCCGATATTCATCATGCCGTGCACCGTATTGCCGCTCAGGGTGCTCTTTACCACGTACACCCCCTCTTTGGGCACCAGCTTGTAGGATTCCGAAATGTGAAGGTTGGCCGTTGGAAAATTGAGGGTGCGCCCTAGGCCCTTTCCCCTAGTTACGGTGGCGGTGAGCATATAGGCATAGCCCAAATAACTGTTGGCGGTCTCCATGTCCCCCTCGTTCAGCGCTTTTCTGATTTTTGTGGAGCTTACGGAAACATCATCTATTTCCTGGGCGGAGATTTCCTCCACTGAAAAATCAAGGGCACTGCCAAAGGCCCTGAGATCCGTGATGTTGGCATTCCTGTTGCGGCCAAAACGGTGGTCATACCCAATAATGACTTTTTTACTATGGAGCTTGTTCACCAGAATGTCCCGCACAAAATCTGTAGCTGAAAGCCGGGAAAAGTCCTTGGAAAACGGGTGGATGATCAAGATATCCAGGCCCATGTTCTCCAAGATGGTTATTTTTTCGTCTATGGTATTGAGCAGTTGTATATCGGCATCCTTTTGGAGCACCATGCGCGGATGTGGAAAAAAAGTGAGCACTGCCGATCGTAATCCGGCGTTCGAGGCGTGGTTTATGACCCTCTCCAGAATTTTCCGATGACCAATGTGCACTCCATCAAAGGTGCCAATGGTAATGGCGACGGGATCTGTGCGGAAATATTTTGAGATGCTGTGTACTGTGGTCAAGGATGTCAGAAATAAAAAAGACTTATATTTGAGTTTGAGAAAAAGCCCCTCAATGGTTACAAAATTACGCCTAGTTTTTTCAATTACCATATTATTTATCAGCTTTATGGGCACTGGGCAGACCAACCATTGGCAATCCCTTGCCCCTACGGCCACCCAGCAAGCAACCATGCTGGAGCATTGGAGCATTGCCAAGGGCCAGGTTTTTGAATTGAATGAAAGCGCTTTTTTACAGGAACTTCCCTTGATGGGAGGCACGGCCAAAGGAGGTGCCTTGGTTCATTTTCCCGATCAGGATGGGACCATGGTGGCCTATAGCGTAGAAGAGGCCCCGGTATTCGCCAAGGCACTATCTGAAAAATATCCCAACATACGTTCCTTTAAGGGTGTGGCCGTGAACGATAAGGGAAAATGGATCCGTTTCAGCACCTCCCCTAAAGGCATACAGGCCACCATTTTGACCAGCGAAAACAATACGGGCACCCTCTTTCTCCAAAAGCATACAGATGGATCCTATGTATTGTATGACCGTACGAGCCATATTGGAAAGGACATGGCCTTCATTTGCAAAACCAACGCCATGGTCACGGCGGCAGGCCCCAACCTTACGGCACGTCTGGTGGATGACCAGAATCTAAGGACATTTCGGGTGGCCATTACCGCCTCTGGGGAATACACACAGTACCATGGGGGCACCAAGGCCGATGCCCTGGCCGCCATTAACAATACCCTGACCCGTGTCAATGCGGTCTTTGAGCGGGACTTGGCCGTGACGTTGGAGCTCATACCCACCACGGATGAGGTGATCTATACCGATCCAGAGACAGACCCCTTTACGGGCGGGTTGAGCACCCAGGCCCAAAACACCCTGAGCGATGTCATTGGTGAGGCCAATTATGACATCGGCCATTTGTTCAACCAAGAGGATGGCGCCTTAGATGGGAACGCCGGTTTTATAGGCTCCGTTTGCATAGATAACCGGAAGGGCAGTGCCTACGCAACACTTTTTGCCCCAGAGGGCGATATTTTTGATATTGACCTAGTGGCCCACGAAATGGGCCACCAGTTTGGGGCCAACCACAGTTTCTCACACCTGTCAGAAGGTACGGAGGCACAGGTAGAGCCCGCCAGTGGCACCACCATTATGGGCTATGCCGGTATTACGGGCATCAATGACGTAGCGGGCAATAGCAATGATTACTTTCATTACATCAGCATACTTCAGATCCGTGACTTTCTGCAGACAGTTTCCTGTGGGCAGACGACCTCTTTTCTCAATGCCCCTCCCGTCTTGGCACCGGTGCCCGACCATACCATTCCAAAAAGTACGGCCTTTGCCCTTACGGCGCAAGCGGTGGACCCCGATACCTTGGATGTTCTGACCTATACTTGGGAACAGATTGACAATGGTATCGTTACCCAAGCCACCTTTGGACCCAACAATCCGGCGGGTGCCATGTTCCGCTCCTTGCCGCCCAGTCTGGCACCCACCCGTTATTTCCCGTCCTTGAACAGGGTGCTTGCCGGCACATTGGAACAGACGGGCCCCATGGAGGGCGATGCGTGGGAAACGGTCTCCAATGTGGAGCGGAACCTTAATTTTGCCGTAACGGTAAGGGATAATGCCCTAAATGGAGGGCAATCCGTATCGGAGGAGATGCAGGTGACTGTGATCAATGATGCCGGTCCTTTTATCGTAAATTCCCAGAATACGGCCGTTTCCTACAACACGGGGGAGGTGATGGAGGTGCGTTGGGATGTGGCCCATACCAATGTGGCGCCCATAGGGGCACAAGAAGTGGACATCCTGCTTTCGCTGGATGGCGGCCAGACCTTTACCGTTCCCTTGGCACTCAACACCTTGAATGATGGCAGCCACGATGTGATTCTCCCCGGTGTGCCCACCAATGCCGGGCGGATCATGGTAAGGCCGAGCAATAATATTTTCTATGCGGTGAATGCGGCGGATTTTACTATTCTGGCCACGCCCGTGGTGCTTCGCTTTTCTGAATTGGAATACGAGGTATGCAGTCCGGATGATGTGGTCATCAATTTTGATTATGAAACCTATCTGGGCTTTATGGAAGAGAGCGTATTGTCCGTGGAAACACCCCCATCTGGCCTCGCGGTGGCTTTTTCCCAAGATACGGTAAGCGTTGATACGACCTTGACCCTGACCTTGTCCAATGTGGCCAATTTGCCCGTAGGGGCCTACACCCTTAACGTCACCGCCACGTCACCGGGATTCGTTAAACAGGTGCCCCTGCAGCTCAACGTGTATGACCTGGATTTTACGGATGTGGTCCTGACCGCACCCACAGATGGCTTTGCCGATGCCTCCAAAGACCTCTTGTTACAGTGGGAGGGGAGTCCGCAAAATACTGCCTATGATATTGAGATCGCCACAGATGCCGGGTTCACCACGATAGTGGAAACGGCAACCGTTCCCATTACCAGTTACCCGCCCAATGATCTAGAGAACAATACCCAGTATTTCTGGCGGGTAAAACCCAAGAATAATTGTGGGGAAGGGGTTTTTGGACCGGCCTTCAGTTTTACCACAATACAGTTCAACTGCCAAGTACAGGGCGCCAATGTGCTCCCAGTGAACATTTCTGCCAGTGGTACGCCCACCATTACCAGTACAATTTCCTTTTTTGAAGATCTTCCGGTGGCGGATATCAATGTAAACCTGGTGATAGACCATACCTTTCTGGCCGATTTGGTGGTCAGCCTTACATCCCCAGCGGGCACCACCGTAGTATTGGTGTCCAGTTCCTGTAGTGATTCCCGCAACATCAATGCAGTCTTTGATGACGAGGCCCTGCCGTTTGGGTGCAATGGAAACCCTGCGATCAGTGGTGTGGTAAAGCCATTGGGCACTTTGAGCAGTTTCAACGGGGAATCCATTCTTGGGGAGTGGATTCTTGAAGTTAAGGACAATGCCCCCTCAGATGGGGGCGCCCTAACCACCTTTGAGCTTGAGGTGTGTGTGGAAGGTGCCTTTAGGCCGGATGCCGACAATGATGGGGTTTTTGATGATGGTGATGATCTGTGCCTGGGCACGCAGCCTGGCCAGGAAGTGGATGCCAGCGGCTGCGCAGTATATCGTTTTCCCAATGAGAACTTTACCGTATTGCTGGAAAGTGAATCTTGCCGCCCCAATGATGATGGTAGGATACAGATCATCCCCAAGAATATCCTGGATTATGAGGTGGCCATCACCGGCGGTGGGTTGGACGTGGTACAATCCTTCAGGGATAATCTGACCCTAACCGGACTCAGTTCTGGCAGTTATGCCATGTGCATCACTGCAGCGGACGGGGATATCGTATACGAGGAGCAGTGCCTGGAAGTGGTCATTACACAACCGGATGTGCTAGCGGTCAACGCCAAGGTCAATACGGATTTGGAGCAAGTGGCCCTGGAGCTTATGGGAAGCGACCTTTACAATGTGGAGCTCAATGGTGTCACCACGCAGACCAGTGCGGCTGCCCTAACGTTGAATTTGGAAAAGGGGGTCAACTTTTTAAGGGTGTCCACCAATAGGGCCTGCCAAGGCGTGTATGAGGAAAGATTCATTGTCTCAGATGGGCCAGTGGTGTTCCCCAATCCCTTTTTGGAAACCCTCCAAGTGTATGTGCCGCCCTTGGAAGTAGGGGAAATTCAGATCAGTCTCTTTGCAGCAGACGGTAGGTTGGTGCACCAAGAGCAGCGCGCGCAGACGGCCGGCCCTATGGTGCTGTACTTGGAGTCCTTGCCCTCTGGCCTGTACTATGTGACCGTAAAGAACGGCACTTATATGGAAACGACTAAAGTGATCAAACAATGAGGCAACTGGTATGGATAGGTTTTTTGGGTCTGTTGGTGGTCTTTTCTTCCTGTAGAAAAAAAAGGGCACCCAACCCCCCGGAGGCGGTACAGCTCATTTTCCCAGAGCGAAACTCAGAATGTACGGAAGGCCCCAGTCTTAGTGCCAATAGCACGGAGGTGAGCTTTCGTTGGCAGGCGGCAGACCATACGGACAACTATGAACTTAGGGTGACCAATACCAATACCAGAACCGTACAGACCATTTCCACGACCTCCACCACGGCCAAGTTGCCCCTTGCCAAGGGAGAGCCTTTCTCTTGGTTGGTGCGTTCTAAAAATGATGAGGTGGCGCAAACGGTATCCAGTGAGGTCTGGAATTTTTACAATCAGGGAAGCACGACCACATACGCGCCTTTTCCAGCGGATATACGTGCTCCCGCCATGTCCCAAAATGTCTTTAAGGACATCAACAATGAGGTGGAGCTCCTTTGGTCAGCCGCCGATCTGGACAATGATATTGAGTCCATATTGGTCTATTTTTCCGTGGAAACCCCTCCAAATGACCTTCTGGACACTCTGGGGCGCAATGCCACGTCCATCAAGGTGAGCGTAACCTCCAACACCGTTTATTACTGGAGGGTGGAAATCCGAGATGCTGCGGGCAATACCACGAACTCTGGCATTTACAGTTTTAAGGTGCTCTAGGTGTTGTTGTATTGGTTCATGGTGCGTTGAACGCCCGCCATGATAAAGGATGTTATGACCTCGGTGCTCTTTTTAAGCCGTTCTGGCATTTTTTCCATTTCGGCCTCATTCCACTGTCCCAATACATAATCCACCTGTCTGCCCTTACTGAAATCCGCGCCCACCCCAAACCTGAACCGGTTGTATTGGGTGGTGCCCAAATGCTCCTGTATGTCCTTGAGGCCGTTGTGACCGCCATCACTTCCTTTCGTTTTTACGCGGATGGTGCCATAGGGCAGGTTAATGTCATCCGTAATGACCAGAACATGCTCTAGGGGGATTTTCTCTTTTTCCATCCAATAGTTCAAGGCCTTGCCGCTACGGTTCATGTAGGTGGAGGGCTTTAGGCACAATACACTGCGGCCTTTGATCTTGAATGTGGCCACATCGCCCAATTTCATGGTTTCAAACGGGGCCTCCTCACGGGCCGATAGGGCATCCAATACTTTAAAACCAATGTTGTGGCGGGTCTCCGCATATTCTGTGCCTATATTGCCCAGGCCAACGATCATGTATTTTTTCATAGCATCATGTTCTTTTAATTTTGATTTGGAAAAAAGGGTAGCCAGGATATGGAGCACGCTCATTTGTTTTTGATTGAGTTGCCTAAAATACAAAAGCATCCCAATACCATTGGGATGCTCTGTAAAATAGGTCTAAGGCCGTTGGACTTATTCTTGTGCGGCTTCCGCTTCCCCTCCTTCGGCTTCGGCGGTTTCGCCTTCCTCGCCTTCTCCTTCTTCCTCGTCCTCGTCAACGACGACCGCGGCACGGGCCGTTTTCACTTGAACCACCACGGTGGTATCTGGGTGTAGAATGGAAAAGTCATCGTTCAAGAGGGAATCCACAGCGATGAGCTGGCCTATCTTAAGCTTTGAAATGTCTATATCAAAGAAATCCGGTAGTTTGTCCGGCAAGGCCTTAATGGCCAGTTTGCGCTTCCTGAAGAGCAGACGGCCACCATTGCGCACCCCTGGTGAATTTCCTTGTAAACGTACGGGGATGTTCATGGTCACCTCCTTGTCCGGGAACAATTGGTAAAAATCTATGTGCAAGATCTTATCCGTTACGGGATGAAACTGAATGTCCTGCATTACGGCGTTCACAGTCTGGCCGCCCAGTTCAATTGCAACCGTGTGCGCATTGGGGGTGTACACCAAATTTCTGAACGCTAGTTCATCTGCTGAAAAGTGCAGTGGCTTATCCCCTCCGTATACTACGCAAGGAACCTTTCCAGCATTACGTAGGGCCTTCGTTGCCTTTTTGCCCACGCTTTCTCTTTCTGATCCTTTAATTGTAATTGACTTCATTATATGTATTAAAAATTAATAATTCCTCTTTTTGCGCGGCCACTCTGTAGGATACCATGAACAGTGACAGCCGAGCGTGGCCCAAGCTACATCAAAAACTTAGATGAAATGGAAGTGTTGTTGTGTACGCGGTGCATTACATCAGCGAACAGCTGGGCGCATTCCAATACCCTTACCTTATTGCTCTTTATCTCAATGGGAATGGAATCCGTGATGATCAATTCCTTTAATTTTGATTTTTCTATTTTTTCGTAGGCATTACCGGAGAGTAGCCCGTGCGTGGTAATGGCCCTGACGCTTATGGCTCCACGTTCCATCATTAGATCGGCCGCTTTGGTGAGTGTCCCGGCCGTATCCACCATATCATCCACAAGGACCACATTTTTGCCATCCACATCCCCAATGAGCTCCATGTGCGAGATGACATTGGCCTTGGCGCGCTGTTTGTAGCAGACCACAACATCACTTTCCAGTGCTTTGGAATAGGCATAGGCCCTTTTCGATCCGCCCATGTCCGGTGAGGCAATGGTAAGGTTCTCCAAGCCCAGGTTTTTGAGGTAGGGCAGAAATAGGGTGGATGCAAAGAGATGGTCCACCGGTTTTTCAAAGAAGCCCTGTATTTGGTCTGCATGGAGGTCCATGGTAATGATCCTGGTAGCGCCCGCCGTTTCCAGCATCTTGGCCACCAATTTGGCCGCTATGGGCACTCTGGGCTTGTCCTTACGGTCTTGCCTTGCCCAACCAAAATAGGGCATTACTGCAGTAATATGGCGCGCTGAGGCCCTTTTGGCGGCATCGATCATCAACAACATTTCCATAAGGTTCTCCGGACCGGGGTGCGTAGAGCCAATAATGAAGATGCGAGTGCCTCTAATGGACTCCTCATAAGAGGGCTGAAATTCCCCATCACTGTAGCGTGATGTTACGATTTTGCCCAATTCCATACCATAGGCCTTGGCAATCTTTTTGCCCAACTCCATACTCTGGGTACACGCAAAAATCTTTGGTTCTGGAACTTGGTATGCCATGTAATTTGTTTACTGCTTAAAAAAGTATTGATTTGGTCTAGGGTCCCTGATTTCTAAGGAGGTGCAAATTTAGAAATTAATTTGTGTTGCTAAAGGATAATTGTT
>CAKZLG010000199.1 GCA_937125035.1 uncultured Maribacter sp.
CCACAGCAGGGTCGTGGTCACATCACCAATGGGGGACCACGCCCCGCCGGCATTGGCCGTTATAACGATCATACCGGCAAACCATAACTTGGTTTCCCTATCCTTGATCACCTTCTGTAAAATGGTGATGAGCACAATAGTGGCCGTCAAATTATCTATGATGGCAGATAATATGAACGCCAGAATGGAAAACAACCAAAGTAATTTCCCTTTGTCCCGTGTCTTAATAAACCCTTTTATAGTGGCAAACCCGTCAAAATAATCAATGATTTCAACAATGGTCATGGCACCGAGCAAGAAAAACAATATCTCGGCCGTCTTTCCCAAATGGTGCAACAGGGATTCCTCCATCAAATGCATTTTTTCATCATGCCCCAATGCCGCAAACCCTTCCACAAGGCCTTGCTTCACGGAGTCAAACCAATTGGGGTAACCATCAATTCCCAGAGCGATCAAGGCCCAGAGCACCGCCATCATGGCCAAAGCCGGAATAAGTTTGTCTATCTTTAAATTGTGCTCCAGGGTAATGGCTAAATACCCAGCTAAAAAAACGATAATGATCAGAGTCTCCATGTTCAGATGGTTTTATGTATTGGTTCAGTAGTTCCCCAAAAGTGAGGGGCTTTCAAAAATTTTAGAAATTGCCTAAAGATATTAAAAATGTCCATTTTTCATGAAGAATAATGGATTAAAACGGAGCCTGCTGAAATTCAAAAGCTTAAAGCAGGTATTCATCAAAATCCTCAACAATATTTACTACCTGCCCCATGAATTAATAGGTTCCTGAAGTTCCTTAACCTTAATTTATGAGCAGATAACCCTATATTTGTGAAAAGAACTTTAAAGGGGATTTCCATGGATTTTTCATTGACCGAAGAACAAGAACTGATACGCCAATCTGCCCGTGATTTCGCCCGGACAGAACTCCTCCCCGGAGTGATTGAACGCGATGAGCTCCAGGCCTTCCCCAAAGAGGAAGTGGCCAAAATGGGGGAGCTGGGATTTATGGGGATGATGGTGGATCCCACCTTTGGCGGCAGTGGCTTGGATACACTTTCCTATGTGTTGGTCATGGAAGAACTTTCCAAGATAGATGCGTCATCCTCGGTCATTGTTTCGGTAAACAATTCCTTGGTATGTTGGGGATTGGAAACCTTTGGAACCGAAGCCCAAAAAAACAAGTACCTCACCCGTTTGGCCACTGGGGAGTGCATTGGTGCTTTCTGCCTATCAGAGCCCGAGGCCGGCAGTGATGCCACCTCGCAAAAGACCGCGGCCATAGACATGGGCGATCACTATATATTGAACGGCACCAAAAATTGGATCACCAATGGCAGCTCTGCATCAATTTATATAGTAATTGCCCAAACAGATAAGGAGAAAAAGCACAAGGGAATCAATGCCTTGATTGTGGAGAAAGGGGCCGAGGGCTTTGAATTAGGACCCAAGGAAAATAAGTTGGGCATTCGTGGAAGCGATACCCATTCCCTTATCTTCAACGATGTAAAGGTACCCAAGGAAAACAGGATCGGAGAAGACGGTTTTGGGTTCAAATTTGCCATGAAGACCTTGGCAGGCGGCAGAATAGGTATCGCTGCCCAAGCCTTGGGCATTGCCGCTGGAGCCTATGAACTTGCCTTAAAATATGCAAAGGAACGCAAAGCCTTTGGTACGGAGATAGCCAACCACCAGGCCATTGCCTTTAAATTGGCGGACATGCACACCCAGATAGAAGCGGCAAGGCTCTTGGTCTATAAAGCAGCACGCGATAAGGACGAAGGCAGAAATTATGATCTTTCCGGGGCCATGGCCAAACTTTATGCCTCCCAGGTAGCTATGGACACCACCGTGGAGGCCGTACAAATCCATGGCGGTAATGGCTTTGTAAAGGATTACCATGTAGAGCGGCTCATGCGAGATGCCAAAATCACGCAGATCTACGAGGGAACCTCGGAAATCCAAAAAATAGTGATTTCCAGAAGCATTACACAATAGCACAAAGGCCATCCCCTAAATAATAGAGGGCACTCCCTATTTGATATACTATTTCAAACGACCGGCCCTTGAAAAAATAGGGGCTGCAATCCAATAATCACGCTTTTAATACTAGTATACCCCGTAGTCCCATAGGGATTGCATTTGGCACAAGCCGCCTATTTGCAATATGGTAATTAGCCCTCTATCAAAATAAGAATTTGCACTTTTTTTAACGCTATATTGATATTGATAAATTATTTCGGCCAATTTATTGATATCACTGAATATTCTTCATTAAAAATGATATTTTTGAGGAAATACCATATATTATGACGTTGAGGAAACAAGGATTGTATCTGCCGGAATTTGAACATGATAACTGTGGCGCAGGTTTTATATGCAGTCTTAAAGGAAAAAAATCGAATGACATTATCCATAAGGCTCTGCAGATTTTGGACAGGCTGGAGCACCGGGGTGCGGTAAGTGCCGATGGAAAAACAGGTGATGGTGCCGGTATTCTAATCGATATTCCCCATGATTTCTTCAATGAGGTCTGTTCTTTTGAACTTCCTAGTCCAGGACACTATGCCGTGGCCAACGTTTTCCTGCCCAAAAAGGAAAACCAAAGGGATTTTTGCATTGACGTCTTTGAGAAAAACATCAAAAAACAAGGCCTGCGATTATTGGGGTGGCGCAACGTTCCCGTTAACCCTTCCATCCCTGGGCGCATTGCCGCAGAAACAGAACCCTATATTAAGCAAGTGTTCGTTGGTAAGGAAAATGAGGACCAGACGGACTTTCAGTTTAATCTAAAGCTGTTCATTGCCAGAAAGGTCTCTGAACACACCATCATCAATTCAAAACTATCTGAAAGTAAATATTTTTATGTGCCCAGTCTTTCCACGAAGATCATCATCTTCAAAGGGTTGTTGATGCCCCATGACATAAGTCTGTACTACACGGATCTGCTGGATTCCAGGGTAGTAACGAGATTGGCCTTGGTGCACCAACGCTTTTCCACCAACACCTTCCCCACGTGGGATTTGGCACAGCCCTTTAGATACATGTGCCATAATGGTGAAATCAATACCCTGCGGGGAAATGTTTCTAGAATGCACTCTAGGCAGGAACTGCTGAAGAGTGAGCTGTTCGGTGACGATATAAAAGAGATCCTGCCCATTATACTTCCGGGCAAATCGGATTCCGCCACTATGGACATGGTCGTTGAACTGTTATTGATGACGGGGCGATCCCTTCCTGAGGTGATGATGATCTTAGTCCCTGAAGCATGGGAAAAGAACGATGAAATGTCCAACGCCAAAAAGGCTTTTTATGAATATCATTCCTGTATGATAGAGCCTTGGGACGGACCCGCCTCCATCCCCTTTACGGACGGAAATTATATTGGGGCCGTATTGGACCGTAACGGCCTGCGCCCATCCAGATATTCAGTGACCAAAGATGATTACGTGGTCATGTCCTCTGAAACAGGGGTGGTGGAAATTGCTCCGGAAAATGTGGAATTCCATGGTCGTTTGGAACCGGGCAAGATGTTCTTGGTGAATATGGAAGAGGGGAGAATCATAAACGATGAGGAGATCAAGAAAGAAATAGCGCAACGTTACCCCTATGAAAAATGGTTGAAAAACAATCTAGTACACCTTAGGGACATCCCCTATAACGACTGCCCCTTATTTTTGGGCGAAGCCCCGTTGGAAAAGCGGAAATCCATTTTTGGATATACGTTAGAGGACATCAATACGCTCATACTGCCCATGGGCAAGACCGCAAAGGAACCCATTGGCTCCATGGGGTCAGATACGCCCATTGCTGTGCTCTCCCAAAGGCCGCAGCTCATCTACAACTATTTTAAACAGTTGTTCGCCCAGGTAACCAACCCCCCTCTAGATGGTATCCGGGAAGAACTCATAACGGACATCAGCCTTACCTTGGGCAGCGATCACAATATTTTTGAATTTTCAGAGCTGCACTGCCGTAAGTTAAAGATTCAGAATCCGGTGATTTCCAAGGAAGATTTGGATAAGATCAAAAATTATGACGCCAGTCCGGATTACAAGGTGGTCTCCATTCCCATGCTGTATGAAGTTCAAAAAGGCAACAACGGTTTGGAAGATGCCTTGGAGGTCATGCTACAACAGGCATCAAAAGCCGTAGATGAAAACGCCAACATCATCATCCTATCTGACCGAAACGTAGATGCAGAAAATGCCCCCATTCCCGCCTTATTAGCCTGTTCTTTCGTGAACAGCGGGCTGCAGAAGCTGGGTAAACGATCCATGGTCAGCGTAATTATAGAATCCGCAGAACCAAGGGAAGTTCATCATTTTGCCCTTCTCTTCGGATTTGGGGCCAGTGCCATCAACCCCTATTTGGTCAATGAGATCATTGGGGAACAGATAGAGGAACAAGACATAACCGACTTCACTTTTGAGGAAGCCGTGAAAAATTACAACAAGGCCATAGGCAAGGGCATCCTAAAGGTCATGAACAAAATAGGGATCTCCACCCTAAATTCTTACAGGGGCTCTCAGTTATTTGAATGTATTGGCATCAATACCAAAGTAGTTGAAAAATATTTTCCAAATACACCCACTAGAATTCAGGGCATAGGTCTCTACGAAATTGAAAAGGAAGTGGCCAAAAGACACCTCAAGGCATATGCAAAACAAGAAGTGGCCGCTGTTTTGGACTTGGAGATCGGTGGGGAATACCGGTGGAGAAGGGACGGGGAAAAGCACATGTTCAACCCGCTGTCCGTAGCAAAACTGCAAAAGGCGGTAAGGGGCAATGAATCGGATACCTATAAAGAGTTTGCAGAGATGGTGAACGAACAATCCAAGCACCTCATGACCATACGTGGGTTGTTTGAATTCTCCAATTATGACCCTATACCGTTAGAGGAAGTGGAACCTTGGACAGAGATCGTAAAACGTTTTAAAACAGGGGCCATGTCCTACGGCTCCATTAGCCAAGAGGCCCACGAAAACCTGGCCATCGCCATGAACCGTATTGGTGGCAAGAGCAATTCTGGCGAAGGCGGAGAGGATGAAGAGCGCTTTTATAAAAATGCCACGGGAGATTGGAAGAACAGTGCCATAAAGCAGGTGGCTTCCGGTAGGTTTGGGGTCACCTCCAATTACCTCTCCAATGCCCAAGAGATTCAGATTAAAATGGCACAGGGGGCAAAACCCGGTGAAGGCGGGCAGTTGCCGGGCCCAAAGGTGAATCCGGCCATAGCTAAAACCAGAAATTCAACCCCCTATGTGGGGCTCATATCGCCACCGCCCCATCATGACATCTATTCCATAGAAGATCTGTCCCAATTGATCTATGATCTTAAATCCGCCAATAGGGAAGCACGCATCAATGTGAAACTGGTCTCGGAAGTGGGCGTGGGCACAGTGGCTGCAGGAGTATCAAAGGCCAAGGCGGATGTTGTTCTGATTTCCGGCAGCGATGGTGGAACGGGCGCCTCTCCCCTAACGTCACTAAAGCACGCGGGGCTGCCTTGGGAACTGGGTATAGCCGAGGCCCAACAGACCTTGGTGCTGAACGACCTCCGAAACCGGATTGTCTTGGAATGCGACGGACAATTGAAAACGGGCCGTGATGTGGCCGTTGCCTGCCTTTTGGGCGCAGAGGAGTTTGGCTTTGCCACAGCACCTTTAGTGGCTTCGGGCTGTATCATGATGCGGGTCTGTCATTTGAATACATGCCCCGTGGGCATTGCCACCCAGAATCCGGAATTGCGCAAGAAGTTCGAGGGCAAACCGGAACATGTTGTGAACTACATGTACTTTGTAGCCCAAGAATTACGGGAAATCATGGCCCAGTTGGGCTTCAGGACGGTAAATGAGATGGTGGGCCAAGTACAGAAACTGGATCGCAAAAAAGCCATTGAACACTACAAAGCGGCCGGTATAGACCTCACTCCCATTCTGCATCAAGTAGATGTGCCGCCGGGAACCAAATTCCACAATACGGCCAAGCAAAAACACGACATCCACAAATCCATAGATTTTGAGATCATCGCCAAGGCAAATCCTTCTCTTTTCCGGAAGGAAAAGCTCAGTTTGGATTTTCCCATAAGCAATACAGATAGGGCCGTTGGTGCCATTATCAGCAATGAGATTTCAAAGACCTATGGCGCCCAAGGCCTCCCCATCAATACATTGCGACTCAATTTCACGGGCTCTGCCGGGCAGAGTTTCGGCGCATTTGCCACTAGGGGCCTTACTATGATCGTAAACGGTAACACCAATGACTATTTGGGCAAAGGACTCTCCGGTGCCAAATTGGTAGTAAAGGTTCCGGAAGGATCAACATTGGTGCCAGAGGATAATGTCATCACAGGAAACGTGACCCTTTATGGTGCAACCGCCGGTAGGGCCTACATCAACGGAAAGGCCGGGGAGCGCTTTTGCGTACGCAATTCCGGCGCCAAAGCGGTGGTGGAAGGCATTGGAGACCATGGCTGTGAATACATGACCGGGGGCGTGGCCGTTATCTTGGGCGAAGTAGGCCGTAATTTCGGCGCTGGCATGAGCGGGGGCATCGCCTATATATTCGATGAAAAGAAGACCTTCAGAAAAAGGTGCAATGGCGAGGGCCTCAATTTATTGGATGTTACGGAAGACAACGATATTGCCGAACTAAAAGGCCTCATTGAAAGCCATTACAACGCCACATTGAGCCCATTGGCCCAACGCATCTTGGAAAAATGGGAGCATTCACTCCCTGCATTCATCAAAGTATTGCCAGAAGAATACCGGCAGGCGCTTATACGCTTGGAACAAGAAAAATTACAAATCATTTAGATCGAAACATGGGAAAGATAACAGGATTTTTGGAATTCGATAGAAAAGTAGAGGAATACGCACCTGTGGATAAGCGGGTGACGAATTATAAGGAGTTTACCCTTCCTATGAAGGAAAAGGAGCTCAAGGACCAGGGTGCAAGGTGCATGGATTGCGGCATCCCCTTTTGCCATAGTGGTTGCCCGTTGGGCAATTTAATACCAGATTTCAACGACGCCGTATACCGTGGTAAATGGGAAAAAGCAAGCCAGATACTACACGCCACCAACAATTTTCCAGAGTTTACGGGCAGACTATGCCCAGCACCCTGTGAAGAGGCTTGTGTTTTGGGCATTAATGAGGATCCGGTTTCCATAGAAAATATTGAAAAGAACATTGCGGAGACGGCCTTCAAAAAAGGCTGGATAAAACCAAATCCGCCCAAAGAGCGTACCGGTAAGAAAATTGCTGTGATCGGTTCTGGTCCGGCCGGCCTAGCTGCGGCGCAACAGCTCAATCGCGCAGGCCATCTTGTAACGGTCTTTGAACGAGACGAACGCCCCGGGGGCTTATTGCGCTATGGCATACCGGATTTTAAGATGGAAAAACAGATCATAGACCGCAGGCTAGACATTCTTGAGGCGGAAGGTATCGTTTTTGAATGTGGTGTTCATGTGGGCAAAGACATCAAGGCAGACACTTTAAAAAAAGAGTTTGATGCCATAGTCCTTAGCGGCGGTGCCACGGTGAGAAGAAAATTGCCCATAGAGGGTTCAGACCTCAAGGGCGTTGTACAGGCCATGGACTTTCTACCGCAGAGCAATAGACGGGTAGCGGGCAGTGAGGCGCTAGGTGAGGACATTTTGGCCACGGGCAAGGATGTCATAGTCATTGGCGGTGGCGATACCGGTTCTGACTGCATTGGTACTTCCATTAGACAAGGGGCCAACTCCGTCACTAATTTTGAAATCATGCCCATGGCCACAACAGACCGGCCACAAGACCAACCTTGGCCCTTTTGGCCCATGAGGCTCAGGACAAGTTCCTCCCATAAGGAAGGTGCAGAGCGGTTTTTCAGTATTTCCACCAAAAAATTCATTGGGGACGAAGCAGGAAACCTTAAAGGCCTCATCACTTCTGAAGTGGAATGGGTGAAGGTTCCTGGTCAAAGGCCCCAATTAAAAGAGGTGGAAGGGACCGAGAAAGAATGGAAATGCGAGTTGGCCCTATTGGCACTTGGTTTTACAGGATCAGAAAATACCGTTGCGGCACAGCTAGGGCTTGAAATGGATACCCGCACCAACATAAAGGCCTCTGAAATCGACTACAAGACCAATGTTCCCGGAGTATTCGTGGCTGGTGATCAGCGCAGGGGACAATCTCTTATCGTCTGGGCCATTTCCGAAGGTAGAGAGGCAGCCCATCACGTGGACGCTTACCTAATGGGTGAATCCTTATTGCCCCTGAAGGGGGATGGTGACCTGCCAAGGGCATAAAGTCGCGATCAGAAAGCCCTACTCATTTGTAGCTTTTCCTTACGTAGTATTGTTTTTGCCCGCTTTCTTATAAGGGTAATCATAAACCTATGACGGAATATCAAACACTATGGTACGATAATTGCCCTCTTTTTTTAATCCTTACATTTGAACACTCATGAAGCGGATGTTGCTATTTTTAACCGTGCTGATACTTCATCAATCATGTATTCCGACCCGGATAGCGCCCCGCATTGCAGATTACAAGATAACCCAAGGAAAAAAGTTCAAAAAGAGTCTTCCCAATCGACAAATGTTCATTTTCAAAGACCCTAAGATGGCCAATGAATTTTACAACTATGTCAATACACTATTCAACTTAAATCATATTGATGTCTATGACAATGTCCCATTTATGGTTGGCCAAACCCAGTATTTTTTCTCATTTTATGAAATTGATATTCCAAACAAAAGCATCAATCTTGTTCCCCTTGCCATAGATGCCGTGCTACAGAGCATGGACGTAGATCCAGTGATGGATGGAAGTTACCAAACCAGAAAGGGAAATTGGTACATAGCCATAGAGGTATATTCTGATACAGAACATGATTGTTTGGATGAAAAATCACCCAACCGTTCCGTGGTATCCGACTATCTTCAGCTTCTAAAAAATGACTATTTGGCGCACCAGAACTACAATGAAATACTATTTAAAAATCAGTAGACCCATCCTGCTTACGAACATCACTGTTTGAAACTAAATTACAGCACTTCAAGATTCGGTTGGTATACTGGCGGCAAATAGGTTCTGCAAATCGTTGTTGGCACGTACCCTTTTTCATGCTACGATATAGCGGAGCCACTTGTTTGATGGGACGGAATCACCCATAAAAAAAGCCCCCATACATTTCTGTAAGGGGGCTTTCGAAAAAGGCGGCTACCTACTCTCCCACTTGGTATAGCAGTACCATCGGCGCAAACGGGCTTAACTTCCCTGTTCGGAATGGTAAGGGGTGGGCCCCGTCGCCATGGCCACCTAAGTTTTGGATATTTTAATACGGATACTCGGCGTACCCGAAGTATGACATAATAATGGGACAGGTCCTGGTTTGGAAAGAAGGGAACACAAAGGCCCCGTTACGGGAGCCATGGAGGTGCAAGCGCGCATCTTTGAAAAAGGGGTCGCGGGCCCTCCCGAAGGAGGGCCGCGCGCCATGCGCAAGCCTGACGGGCAATTAGTACCACTCGGCTGCATGCGTTGCCGCACTTCCACCTATGGCCTATCAACGTGGTCATCTCCCACGGCCCTTTAAAGAAATCTCATCTTGTGGCCGGTTTCGC
>CAKZLG010000200.1 GCA_937125035.1 uncultured Maribacter sp.
TTACAGGAACAAATTTTGACGGCGCCACCCAAGTCACTTTTGGAGGTATTGATGCTGCCTCGTTCACCGTAGATTCGCCAACTCAGATAACGGCTATCATCGATAATGGGGCATCGGGTGATGTCGCCGTAACTACGGCCGGGGGAACGGCCACGGCAACAGGTTTTACTTTTGTTCAGATCCATGAGCTGGCGGCTGACCGATCACCAACAAGATGGGCCTATACAATTGGCGATGATAATTTTTACTATGACATTCCCAACCCGGTACATTTCAAGGCTCCGGAAGGTATGTTCATAAGATTGAGCACTGTTTCTGAAGGAACAGCGGGCAGCCCTTTTACAATAGATACCGGTCTGAACGAGATTACAGACGTAGAGGCATACCTACGTTCTTTGGGGGAAAATATTGATGGTCGAGGCTGGGGCGGAATTTTTTATAAAGGCGATGATGGAGGCCCATGTTGTGATTGGGCCCATTGGACTCAGGACCATCAAGCAAATGCTTATGCTCTGCCACCTACCATTGATTCATTTGCCCCAGCCAGTGCTGGTTTTTCGGATACCGTAACTATTACCGGGAGTAATTTTACGGAAGTAACCCGCGTTGGTTTTGGACAAGCGGAGGCCATCTCTTTTACCATCGATTCTGATACGCAGATCACCGCCATTGTGGGCAATGGCGCTTCGGGTGAAGTTTGGGTGGAATCGCCTGACGGCGATTCAAGTGAAGCCGGTTTTGTTCATGTCCAGGACATCAACGAAAATGGTTATGTCAACGGCGCTTTTGTGACCACTTGGAAAACGGATAATGCCGGGTTCTCTGATGATAACACCATCTTCATCCCTACCAACAATGATTATGACTATAATTATGATATAGATTGGGACGGTGATGGTGTGTTTGATACGTTCGGCGTAACAGATGAGGCCGAACATACCTACGATCAGCCTGGTACCTATACCGTGCAGATCCGGGGAGATTTTCCACAGATTTATTTTGATTATAGCGGCGATGCCTTAAAACTAATGAGTGTAGCGCAATGGGGGAACACGGCATGGAAAAGTATGGAATATGCTTTTGCCGGATGCCAGAACTTGGTCGTCACTGCAATGGATGTTCCTGATCTTTCTCAAGTTACCAGTATGGACAGTATGTTCGCTGGCGCGGAAAGCTTTAATTCTCCCATTGGCAACTGGGATGTTTCCAATGTTACCAACATGGAAGAACTTTTTGAGGATGCAGTTGCTTTTAACCAATCCTTGAACGATTGGGATGTTTCCAACGTAACCAATATGCGGCAACTGTTCCTTGGCGCACGTGCGTTCAATGGGGATGTTTCAAATTGGGATGTTACCTCGGTAATTGAAATGCAAGGCATGTTTGAGGATGCTTCTTCCTTCAATCAATCTATTGGATCTTGGATGGTTTCCTCAGTGGAAGAAATGCAGTTTATGTTCTCTGGCGCTACTGCCTTTAATCAAGATATCAGTGGTTGGGATGTGTCCAATGTTACGGATACGAGCAATATGTTCGCCGGTGCTACCGCCTTTGATCAGCCTATAGGAAGTTGGGATGTCTCTTCTGTGGTTTACACGAACTCCATGTTTCAGAACACGACAGCTTTCAATCAGGACCTCAACGGATGGGATGTTTCCGCTGTTGTTGATATGCATGATATGTTTAAGGATACCCAGGTTTTTAACCAAGACCTTAACGGTTGGGTCGTTACTTCTGTGACAGATATGGAAGAAATGTTTGAAGATGCCATTGCTTTTAACGGTAACATAACGGGTTGGGATGTTTCTTCCGTGACCAATATGGATGATATGTTTGAAGGTGCATTGGTATTTGATCAGCCCATAGGTAATTGGAACGTGGCCAACGTAACCTCTATGAGTGATATGTTTGAGCAAGCAGCGGCCTTTAACCAAGATATCAGTGGTTGGGATGTTTCCAATGTAGAGGACATGAACGAGATGTTCAATGAAGCATCTTCGTTTAACCAAGACCTTTCTTTATGGGATGTTTCCGCGGTCACCAATATGTCCTATATGTTCATGGGTGCCTCTTCTTTTAACCAAGATATTGGCGGTTGGGATGTGTCCAATGTTACGGATATGGAAGCCATGCTTTTGGGCAGTGCGCTATCCATAGCAAATTATGATGCCCTCTTGCAGGGCTGGAGCGCCCTAGAGCTGGAGTCTGGCGTTGAGCTGGGTGCCCAAAACCTTTTTTATTGTAATGCTGGTGCAGCTTGGAACCTAATAACGGATACCTACGGATGGGACATTCTAGACCGCGGTCTCAACTGTGATCCAGGGGAGGAAATTCCGTTTGTGACCACTTGGAAAACCGATAATCCTGGTGATTCTGACAGTAGTAGTATCATAATCCCCATAAATGATGATTTCTATTATTATTATGATGTTGATTGGGATGGTGATGGTGTTTACGATACGTTTGGCCTTACGGATAGCGTTGAGCATACCTATGACCAGCCCGGTACCTACACCATACAGATCAGGGGATTGTTTCCAGCCATATTTTTTGATGATGAAGGCGACGCCAATAAACTCTTGACTGTAGAACAATGGGGATCTAACCAATGGCAGAGTATGCATTATGCTTTTTCTGGCTGTATAAATCTAGTCTTCAATGCAGAAGATGTACCAGACCTTTCACGGTGCGAGGATATGGAGGGTACGTTTGCTCATGCCACAAGCTTTGATTCTCCTATCGGTAACTGGGATGTATCCACGATCACCTCTATGGACGAGTTGTTTCACAATGCCCAACGCTTTAACCAAGATATTTCTGGTTGGAACATGGGCAACGTAGAAGATACTTCTGATATGTTCTGGGGCGCGACCGACTTTAACCAGCCCATAGGCAATTGGGAAATGGGATCAGTGGTAGACATGGATTATATGTTTGACAGCGCTGAGGCCTTTAACCAAGATATTTCTGGTTGGGACGTATCATCAGTACAGGATATGTACGGCGTTTTTTACAACGCCCACTCCTTTAACCAACCTTTGAACGACTGGGAGTTTCCCTTGGTTCAAGATTTGGGCTCGTTCTTCTACAACGCCAAATCGTTCGACCAGCCCTTGAACGGTTGGGATGTTTCCAATGTTACCGAAATGAACGATATGTTCGAGGGTGCAGAATCGTTCAACCAACCATTGAACGAATGGAATCTTTCTTCTGCAGAAGATATTGATGAAATGTTCAGCGGTGCCGTTTCTTTTGACCAGGACATTTCTGGTTGGAACGTTTCTAATGTGCAGGACATGAACGGCATGTTCAAGAATGCCATTATGTTCAATCAAAATATTGGATCCTGGAATGTTTCAAACGTAGATGATATGGATGAGATGTTCAATGGAGCCCTTGCCTTTGACCAAAATCTGGGCCAATGGGATGTATCTAACGTTGAAGAAATGGAAGATATGTTCGTGGAATCTGGTTTGACCGTTCCCAATTATGATGCGCTATTGATCGGTTGGAGCGAATTGAACCTTCAAGAGGATGTCAATTTCTCTGTAGGTACATTGGGCTACTGTACCGCAGAGACCGAAAGACAATTAATCTTGAACAGTTTCAATTGGGACATCACCGATGGCGGACTCAATTGTGATACCGATGCCCCTTTTGGCTACACGGTAAGCTTTGATCAAGACCCCATTGATCAAGAGAACATTGCATTAGCAAGCTTCACCGTTACAGGTGCTGAAATTGGAGATAGGTACTTCTATAGTATTACCTCAACAGGTGATGAGAATGAAACCGTGCTAAGAGGTTCAGGAGCGGTCAACCAAGAAGACCCAAGCGTAAAAATTAATGTAAATGGTTTGGAAAACGGTGCCCTGACCCTTACCCTCCACCTCAGGGACGATAACAATAACAAAGGGGAACAGGTGACGGCCACCACTACTAAGAATGTGCTGTATGCCCCAGAGTTTATACAACCTGCCTTTGCGGATGTTGCTGGTGAACTAGCTGGCATAATGGACAATGAACCTGAGGAATTTATTGAATTTGCCCAATTTGCCGGGGTTGAACCTTTTATGGTACCTGGCTTTGAATTTGGCCAAAATGGTCAAAGATTGTTCGTGCCCAATGCGGAGGGGAGCAGCGTGCTGCAGTTTGGGCTTACTACGCCTTTTGATTTGAACACGGCCACCTTGGAATATACCATTGATTTGAACGAGGTTGGCGCTAATCTTGACGTTTCGCCCTCGGCCATCGCATTTGCGGCTGCCGGCACAAAAATGATAGTGGTAAGTAGTGGGTCAGATGGCTTTTACCTTTTTGAAATGGATTCCGCTTATGATTTGAGCACTGTAGCGGCAGTTACGAAACTTGGTGATTTCGAATTTTATGGCGGGAGTGTTTTTTCAGCGACTTTAAACGCTACGGAGAGCGTTTTATATCTTGGGGTTGAAGCTGGCATCTTAGGTTTTGATATGCACACGCTTACACCGGAAGAGTCACCAGAGATTGTTGAAGATCTTTTTATGGGTGAAGATATTACGGTTTTAGATGTCACCTTTAACAAGCAGGGTACAGTGCTCTACGCGATTGCTTTAAGCCTCGATGAATCCATGGCAGCTTCTTTATTTGAATTCGAACTTGACCAACCTTTTGGTTTAGCGTCCGCCAGTTTGATTAAAGAGTCAGATATCTCCTTAGAGGAAGGTTTTGTCGCCACAGATCTTAATTTCTCTGGGCAGGGTGATAAGTGGTTTGTTGCTGTGTCCAATTTCGATTTTAATGTACTTGTAGCGTTAGATTTGACAGCGGAGATTACCTACCCAGAAAATAGCATCTCTCCAATAGTTGATGTTGACGCCACAGATGGCGATGGCGGGGCTGTTGATGCCAATATCACATACGCGTTGGCCGAAGGTGCAGATAACGGTCTGTTTGCTATAGATCCAGGCACGGGAAGCCTCAGCTTTATCAATACACCTGATTTTGAGAATCCGTTGGATATTGACATTGATAATATTTATGAAGTTTCCGTCACAGCGACAGACGCCCAAGGCACAACATTGAAACGCATCAATATAATGGTCACCAACGTAGAAATTGAACCGCCTTTTGGCTATTCGGTGGGTATAGACCAAGAAAGCATAACATCAGAAAATGAGTCGGTCATCAGCTTCACCTTTACCGATGCGGAAGTGGGCGCCACATACAACTATGTGTTCACTGCCGAAGATGGGGAGACCCAAATTTCCGGTACAGGCGCGGTCACCTCAGAAGCTCAGCAAGTAGGGGGCATAGACCTCTCAAGTTTTATGGATGGGGAAATCACCCTATCACTCAACCTAACGGAATCCAATGGGCTTGAGGGTGAAGCAGTGACGGATACGGTCTTAAAAGATACAGATGGTGATAATGACGGTGTAAGTGATGCTGAAGACCAATGTCCTGAGACACCAGAAGGTGAACCAGTGAATCAAACGGGCTGCGCCGTGGACGAGGTAGATGAAGATACCGATTCAGATGGTGTAATTGATGTGGATGATCTCTGCCCAGCAACTCCAATAGGAGAGGCGGTCGATGCGGAAGGATGCTCCTTGTCACAAAAAGATACTGATTTTGATGGTCTGTTTGACGATGTGGATAATTGTACCAATGTGGCCAATGAAGAACAATTGGATACTGATTTGGACGGTTTGGGTGATGCCTGTGACGAGGACGATGATAATGATGGTACTCCTGATACGGAGGATGCCTTTCCTTTGAATGAAGGCGAAACGGTTGACACAGATGGCGACGGTTTGGGCGATAATACTGATTCTGATGATGATAACGACGGTATTCCGGATAACGAGGATAGTTTTCCTTTAGACAGTACACCAATGTTGATTCCCGCAGAGGCTTTCACGCCGAACGGTGACGGCAACAATGACACGTGGGTGGTCCCCGGGATAGACAACTACCCGGAGAACACGGTACGGGTGTACAACCGCTGGGGCCATGAGGTGTTCGTGGCGCAGGGCTACCGTAACGACTGGGAGGGCTTTTACCAAGACAATCGTGAGAAGCTTCCCCCTGGTTCCTACCTGTACATCCTGGACCTGGGCAACGGCACGGCGCCCTTGCAGGGTTGGATATTCATCAATTATTAAATAAAGACCAGTAAAATTTAAATTCAATAAAAGAGACATGAAAACCAAAATCTCAACATTATTTACCCTACTGGCCATGATGGCCATGGGATTGTACGCACAACAAGACCCCCAGTTTACCTTCTACCGGTACAACATGAATATTTACAACCCTGCCTACGCCGGTAGTTCTGAAGCGGTGGAGCTTACCCTGGGGCTCAGGAGTCAATGGGCCAGCGTTCAGGGTGCGCCAGAGAGCCAAAGTGCCATTTTTGGTATGCCGGTGGGCAAAAACGTGGGCCTTGGGGTGTCCATCCTAAACGACCGTACCTTTATTGAGCAACAGACATGGCTTGCCGTTGACTTTTCATACCGTTTGCAAATAAGTGGCACCACAGACCTATATTTGGGTATCAAGGCAAGTGCAAACTCATATGATGCCAATACACAAGGTCTTATTACCTACGGTCTGGGCCAAGATGGCAGCCTCATGGGCTTGGAAAGCCGCTTTACACCCAATGTGGGCGCCGGGGCTTACCTTAAGGGCCTCAATTATTTCATAGCACTCTCTGCACCAAAACTTTTAACGCCTGAACGTATGCAAGAGCTTGACGGTAACGCTTTTTTGGGAGATGACCGCATGCACGCCTACCTCAGTGGGGGTTATGATTTCATATTAAGTAAATCAGTAGACCTCAAGACCATGGCCATGGTCCGCTATGAACAAAGCTCACCGGTATCGTTGGAGCTAACAGGCATTTTGGACTTTGGTCAGAGGTTTGAGCTGGGCACCTCCTATCGTTATGACGAGAGCATCAGCGGGCTCTTCCTTTTCAATATCGGCAACGGCTTTAAAATCGGGTACGCCTATGAGACGGCCCTTGAGAACCAGATAGATGGGTTGGACAATGCCACGCACGAACTCTTTATGAGAATAGGACTTTAGATTCTAGAATGGCTAAAATAAAATGAGCCCATCACAATGGCATCTTTTGTACTCCGCACATTCATTTTTCTTAAAATATAATTTTCCAACCATGAAAAATTTTCTCTTTTGCAGCATTCTGTTCCTATCTATTTATCAACTCCACGCCGGCAATCTCCTCCCCGCCGAAAAAATGGCCCAGCCTGAGAAGAATACCACAACCAAACGGGCAGGGGACACTTTACACTTAAATTTAGGATCAAAGGGCTCTCATCAAAATAAAACAGGTTTATCTGGATCATTCATCAAAAAGGGCGGCCATGCCAATGTTGATATGATGCAAATAGAACATTTGGTATTTATTGATAAGGCTTTACCGGATTATGAATTTCTAAGGACAAGCATCGTTCTAAACACTTCAAAAGTGATTCTTATAGACCCAGAGAGTAATGAGGGGATTCTAAAAATGACGGCCGAAATTCAAAAATATACTGGTTTAAAATCCATTCATATTGTGGGTCACGCAAAACAAGGGGAGCTCATTCTTGGATCGGATAATTTTTGGCAGGACGATCTTCTAATGATTCAACAGGAACTGAACGCTTGGAAGGACCACGTAGCTGCTGATGCCGATCTGTTTTTGTATGGTTGTTCCTTGGCTGAAACCTTGGAGGGAAAGAACATGGTAGATACCATGGCGTCCCTAACGGGAATGGATGTGATCGCTTCCACGAATCTTACAGGTCACGTTTCCAAAAATGGCGACTGGAACCTGGAATATAGTACAGGTACCATTGAAGCGCCCATTGCCTTTTCAGAAACCATCAAAAACTACCCACACACCTTACAATCCCTAACGTTCGCCGATCTGAGAACTTTCCTGGAGGTAAATGAGGGAGCCGCGGGTAACTGGACCTATCCTGATGGTACAGGGCGTACGGCTTACCAAGCGAACAATACGGGCCAGCCTGTTTATTTATTAAGTGCAGAATCTGGGTATTTAAATGAGGTTTTTAAAGGAACCATAACGGTGGCTTCAAATGCAGGGGATAATGATGATATTGGTTTTGCCTTTGGTTTTAACGGGGTCAACGACACGTATATATGGTCCTGGGATATGGGAGGGATTAGTCATGGAGGAGTAAGAAGTGGAGGTTCCCACTTGTTATATTATAAAACAGGTTCCTCAAGTTTTTCCTTCTTACCGGGCAACTTAATTACAAAAGGGCCCAATAATGATCCTTGGGCACATGGCGTAACCTACCAATTTGAAATTCTTTATACGCAAGATAGGATCAAGGTAAATGTGAACGGGATTACAAAATTCGATGTTTCCGCAGCCGATGCGGGGGTTGCCCAATTTCCGCCCGGAAGATTCGGGTTTTATAATTACTCCCAAGGGGGCGTAACTTTTGGGAACATCCAAAATGCACCCGCTTCGGATACGCCCATACCACCTTCCGCCCAAAACGATTCCTATGGTATGGAACCGAATACAACGCTTTCGGTCAGTTTTATTGACGGGATCCTAAAGAACGATTACGATGCAAACCTTGATGAATTTACCATTGTTTTGGTGTCTGACGTCAGTAACGGAAGTTTGGCCCTGGATACCAATGATGGTAGTTTTACCTATACCCCTACGGCCGGTTATGAAGGTACGGACACATTTACCTATAAATTGGTGCAAGATGATAACGGAGCGGAATCGTCCGTTAGAACCGTAACCATTGGCATCATCAATAGTAACCAAGCGCCAACGGATATTCAGTTGACCAATGCTTCCATAAGTGAGGGAGCAGCGGACAATACGAATATAGGAACCCTAAGTACCACGGATGCGGACAATCCAAACGACCAACACGATTACTCCCTAACAAATAATGGCGGTGGCCGCTTTACGGTAATAGGGAACAACTTGGTAGCTGCCAATTCGGCACTACTCACCCCGGGAAATTACACAATAACAGTGCGTTCCACAGATTTGTTCGGAACCTCTTTTTCAAAGAATTTCACCATAACCGTAGTGAGCAACGATAAACCTACAAGTGCAGATGCAAACGTAGTTATGGGCAGTGGTGCCAACTATTCGTTCAGCAGTA
>CAKZLG010000201.1 GCA_937125035.1 uncultured Maribacter sp.
CCACCCCAAAAAACCCCATGAGCAGCTTTACGGCAAGGCTTTTCCCAAAGCTGGCCGACCGAAAAAATGATTTCGATTGGAGCGAAACGAATCTACGGAACATACAGTTTGGTTTTAATGGTTCTGTGCATTGGTACTTATTTTTGAAGGTTTGTTACGTCAATTTTTGAAAAATACATATTCTGGATAGGTTTCCGCCAAGAGTTCCTCTGCCCTGGATGGGATAACATAACCACAGATCTTCAGAAAAAGGGCCAATATTCCTTGGGCCCTTGCATCGTCCATATGGCCATTTACCCATTGAAGGTTCCACAGATGCATCGGTAATATAAACAATTGGACGGCCAAACCCTGTTCGTAAATCATCTCTTGCAGCATCCATTGGCGCAAGGCACCCTCTTTTTTTCGTTTTAACTCAAATGCCCTGTAAAACATCCATAGTGAAAAGGTCACAAACACCCCGGCCACGGCGCCAAATTTAATGTCGCCCTGCGGCAGTAGCCTTAAGATGACAAAGACGGCAGCGGTTAAGGCCAGGGTTCCCATAAGTTTGGGCATGGACCACCACTCCACGAAGTAGCGCCAAATAATGCCACGGTACCTTTTGGCCATGGCCTTTCTGCGTTGTTCAATGACCTCATGAAAACCAAATATCCCAAATTTTTTGAATTCCCGTTTTAAGGTCTCTTCAAAGTCTAATCTAGGGTCCTCTCGCCATTGTTGCTCAATGCCTTGTGCCAAATGATCTACGAGCTCTGTCTGCAGGTCATAATGCTCTACATAATGCTTACGAGTGAAGTGGTAAAGTGCTTCTATTTGGTCTGTATTTACTTTTGGCTCTTTAGAGATACTCATTCTATACTCCATTTTGGATTCACCAATTGCTGCATGTTGCGTACAAATTCCTCCAACTCGGCCAAGCGGTTCGTTTTTTCCCTTACCCCTTGTTCGGTCAACTTGTAGTATTTGCGCAGCCTATTGTCTACCTTGGCCACTTCCACATCCAACAGGCCCTCTGCCTCCAATTTATGCAGGGCCGGATAGAGGGCCCCTTCTGTGATATTCAACTCCCCTTTGGTTAGTTTTTTGACCTTTTGGGTGATTTCATAGCCATACATCTTCCCCTCTTCATCCAGTAATTTTAGGATAATGGTGTTGAGACTTCCTTTGTATAATTTTGAGTTTGCCATTGCTTTGACCACGCCCAGCAACCCAAGGTTCCCTTACAGTGGCTTATTTAGTCAGTACTTCTTTTACACCCTTGTTTTGCGCTCTACGACCACAGCGCATAAGACCTCAACCAAATATACATAATTTTCTTATGCATAAGGATTTTAGGCATTAAATTTTTGGGCAATCCATTTTTTATCGCATGGGCAATCCTTAATTTTGCAGGTCATAAAACACAGCAAAATCCTATGGCCCAGTTCCATTCTTTAAAAGTTAAACATATTGATACGTTGACCCCCAACGCCGTTGCGGTTACATTGGCCGTGCCCAAGGATCTCCTGCAGACCTTTGCTTTTGAAGCGGGCCAATACATCACCATTAAAAAAGAGATCAAGGGAAAGGAACTCCGCAGGGCCTATTCCATTAGCTCATCACCCAAAAAAGAAGATATTACCATTGGCATTAAGCGGGTTGATCGCGGTGGTTTTTCTGATTTTGCGAATACCAAGCTGCTTGTGGGCGACACGTTGGACGTAATGCCCCCTGAGGGCCGGTTCGTTTTTGCACCAGAGACCAAAAAACAGTCTTTCTTCAAAAAACAGGGCGCTCCCAAAAATATTGCGGCCTTTGCTGCAGGCAGTGGCATTACCCCGATCATGAGCATTGCGCGCACCGTGTTGGACAGTGACCCAAAAAACACGATGGTGCTGGTCTACGGCAATAAATCCTATGAGGAAACCATGTTCTATACGGACCTGGTGAAACTGGAACTGGAGTACCCAGAACGTTTCTTCGTGTATTTCACCAACAGCCAAACCCGTGAGGAAAAGGCCTTATTTGGCCGTATTGATACCTCCACGGTGAACTACGCCCTGAAAAACAAACACAAGGACCTTGATTTTGATAGCTATTACCTCTGCGGACCTGAGGAGATGATCCATTTGGTTTCCGATACATTGAAAGATAACGGAGTGGACGCTTCCAAAATCCATTTTGAACTATTTACCACCACCGAAATCAAGGAAGAGCTCCCCACAACAATGGATGGCCAGACCGCCCTTACCGTGGTGGTGGACGATACCGAATACCAGCTGACCATGGACAAAAGCACCTTGGTACTGGATGCCGTGCTCAAAGAAAACATTGATGCCCCCTACTCCTGTCAAGGCGGGGTATGCAGTAGCTGTATTGCCCGCATTACGGAAGGCGGGGCGGAAATGGAAAAAAACCAGATCCTAACGGACAGTGAGATCAAGGAAGGCCTGATCCTCACCTGCCAGGCCCACCCCACCACCCCTTTCCTTAAAGTGGATTATGATGATGTGTAAATGTTCCGGCCCCCTAGCCCCCAAAGGGGGAACTCCTTTGGGGGCTCTAAATAGTATTTTTTGTTAGAACCCATTGTGTATTTTGAACCTGTCACCTTGACCAAAGGGTCCGTTCGATTTTTCGTAATGCAATGAAGAAAAATGGTATCTAGAACCTTTTTATTGCCCAAAGGGTTCTCG
>CAKZLG010000202.1 GCA_937125035.1 uncultured Maribacter sp.
AGCCCATTTTTTTCCAATATCACAGGCTCATGGGCCGCTTGCACATCCTTGCCACCGCCAGTGTAGGGAATGCCGACGCTGTCCAGTACCTTAAGGCTCCTCATGAGCGCTTGCCATGGATAGGTGACATTATTGGCCACCCCAACCGCATCAATACCGCCCTCTAAAAGGGCCCGTACCTGATCTGGGTTTGAATGTCTCCAGTTTTTATGGGGGATATCGGTTTTCAAAGTATCATCGACCCCACCTGCAAACGCCCCTTCCAAGTTGAGGAAGACAAAATCTGCAGCATCCAAGGTAGGCTGCACCTGCTTAAAAGCATCGGAAGGATCCTCTCTATAGGAAATGTTCGTGTCTCCCATCAATACAATGGAAAACGTGCCTTGCCCTGTTCCTTCAAATGGCCATGCCCCGTCCTCTTGGGCTTGGAGCCAAACAGTGCCCATAAGGCCCAGTACAATCACAATTTTTTTCAACATGATAGATCCACTACTTTATGTTTGGACAGATAATGGGGGTCAATTTGCACACCTAGGCCCGGACCGGTAGGCACTTGTATGCGTCCGTCCCGGATGGTAAGATCGGAAGTGGGGCACTCCAAGGGGATGTCTTCGTTGAGCCCCTTGAATTCATGGTAGGGTCCGGCATTGGAAAGTACTGAAACGAAATGCATCATATAGAGGTAGCCCAAACCAGAACCTGAAATATGGGGTACGCAGGTCTTGCCCACGGCGGCCGCCATTCTGGCCACTTTCATGGATCGCAACATGCCGCCAAAGTAAAAGATGTCCGGCTGAACAATATCCAGGGCGTCGTTGTCTATGAGCCATTTGAAATTGTGCATACTTCCTTCCTGTTCCCCTCCTGCAATGGGAATGGTCAAGGCCTTGTTCACGGCCATGGTTTCTTGGTACCAGTCAAATGGAACGGGCTCCTCGTAAAAGGCAAAGGCATTGTCCTCCATAAGACGGCCAATACGTATGGCTTCCTCTGGGGTGTATGACCCGTTGGCATCGGCGTACGCCACCATGGCATCTCCAAATGTGTCGCGTATGAGGGGAATGAGCGCTTCCGTCCTTCCTGGCGGATAATCGGCATTTTGGCTCATGCGTCCACCTATTTTGATTTTTAAAGCTTTGGAACCGGTTTTTTCCACTTGTTCTTTGATCAACTGAATGGATTCTTGGGCAGACTTACCTCTGAAATTATTCGCTCGGTACACACCAACATCTGTGTGCTCAATGGTTCCCAGCAAAGCACCTATGGGTTTTTCCGATAGTTTGCCCAATAGGTCCAGAATGGCAAACTCTATGGTGGCCACGGGAACCCAAAGGGCGTAACTCTGCATTTTGTAATTGCTCTTGTAAGTGTAGACCCCCTCTAGAAGAAGCTCTAGGTCCCGTGCATCCTTGCCCACAAAGTAGGGGGCCACTTGCTTCACGAAGATGGGGTAGAGGTAGGCCATTCTAAGATTGTTGCTAACACTTATGCCCTCCATACCCTCTTGGGTGCGTACCCTGCAGATGAAATTGTCCTTGTACTTCAGTAGGGAGACCTCTTTTATGATTAGCGGTGACTTGAACAGTTCTTTTTTCAGCACGGGCCGCTGGGCCGCACTTTCAGTTAAGGATTCCTTGGCCGTCTTTTGAATTCTTGGTACTGTCCCCAGTTCCATGGGCATACCCATTTGTGGCAACAGACCCATGCCTGCCCCTAAGGCAAGTCCTTTCTTGATAAAATGTCTTCTGGGGTTCATTGTTTTTATGCAAGGGTTAAAAGGTGAAATTAACAAAAACCTTGGGTTTTCCCATCCTGTTCTGGCCTACTTGGAAATACGGGTCCCTGAAAACGACCTTGAATATCCTTATCAAAATAACAGAGCAAGTGGTGCTGTGACGGTTTGCAATAGGTACACCGTGGGGTTTCCATTTTGCCGCAAAATGGTTTTGTGGTGCGGATGTTGCTTTTGCTCTTACAGCCTATAAGATGGTCTCAGGGCAGAGCAGGTTACAATTCGATGTAAAATGTATTAGCTTGAAGCGATAAAATAAAGGTAGGTCATGGCAAAAAGTACGTTAGCGGAACATTTATGCCGATTATGCAGGGTCCTACCATGGCAAACCTCTAGAAGACGCGCTCTTTGATCGCTTTTTATGGGTTTAGATAGTATTGGTCAGTTCATTGGCAGACTAAATGGCCTGTTCATGCTTGTTTGGAACAACTTTGAAAAGTATTTCATAATGGCGTTTAATGACTATTTTGGAGCTTAATTAGAACTTATGGGAAATTCAAGAAGACGATTCATAAAAAAAACCGGTTTGGCAACGGCCGCAATCTCCATGGGGAACAACGTGCTAGGCGCCAGTGCTGCAGCTCCTTATGTCTTAAAGGCATCACAGCAGCCTCTGGTGGGCATTCAACTGGGCACGCACAGTCTACTTTCAGAGGGTATGGAATGGGTGCTGGATTTTCTCCAGGAAAAAGGTGGGATAGACACCTTGATCACCTATAGCCATTCGTATTATGGGGCAGATAGCCGTCCGGACAGCGTATTGGCGGACCATGGCAAAGGGGTGCAGAGCTTCAAGGACCGTAACTTCCCCAAAGTTTGGGTGAACCATAACCCTTCCTATTTTAAAGACTTACTATTAAAGCACGAAAAGCCCACAAAGAAAAACGATTTTTTTGGTAGGGATGCGTTCCATGAAATGCGGAAACCACTTGATGCAAGGGGAATGAAAGTCTACGTTCGTTTGTTTGAGCCTTGGGCCAAGAACGGGGTGGGCAGAATTGCAAATTACGAGAAGGTGTTGACAGTCGACATCAACGGAAGGGCCGGTGCGGGCCCCTGTTGGAACAATCCCCATTACCAGGCCTGGATCTATGCCACGGTCAAGGATGTCTTTACCAATTATGATATAGATGGCATTCAGTACGGAGCGGAACGTGTGGGCCCCCTTTCTGAGTTGCTTTTTAAGGGACAGACCCCCAATTGTTTTTGTGAGTACTGCACAGCAAAGAACCAAGGAAAAAATATTGATGCCCAACGTGCCAAAGAAGGATTTCGTGAGTTGGAAAGAACAATCCGGAAGGCGGAAAATAATGAGGTACCAGCAGACGGCGTCCTGATCTCAATAATGGGCACCGTGTTCCGCTATCCTGAAATCCTCTCATGGGAAGGAAATTTCTACGACGGTGGGGAAGAAATCAACAAAGGCATCTATGATACCATTAAAGCAATAGACCCCAGCATTGAGGTAGGGCGCCACGTGGACCACCAACAATCCAGTTGGGATCCCATCTACAGGGCCATGGTGCCCTATGGTAAAATGGCAGACTACAATGATTTCATTAAACCAATCCTGTATCATGACATCCTCCCTATACGCCTTAGGTACTGGTATATAGAACGTATAAGTGGTCTTATAGGGCGAGATTTTACGGAGCACGAGCTATTGCAAGGGTTCTACGCCATGATGCGTTTTCATGAAGATGCCGAAATACCTCTAGATGAAATGGAAAACAGAAGCATGCCCCCTGCCTATGTGGCCAGTGAAACAGAACGCTGTCTGGCAGGGGTTAATGGTAGGGCAAAAGTATATCCTGGGGTAGGATTTGATGTTCCGTGGCACCTACCGGAGGGTGGAGTGGCCCCGAGGCCATCCGATCCGGAGCAGGTCTATGAAAGTACGTTGGCCGCCCTTAAAGCTGGCGCGCACGGTGTGGTCGCCTCCCGCGATTATGATGAAATGCGTACGGAGAACATAGAGGCCTTTGGACGGGCCGTACGGCAGGGGTTGAAAAACTGAACCTTTCCCAAACCCATCCACTGGAGCTGCAGTGGCAATCACAAAAAATGAAAAAATGACCTTAAAATCCATTCTAATATCCTT
>CAKZLG010000203.1 GCA_937125035.1 uncultured Maribacter sp.
TTTTGTTGTAAAAAGTATGTATGCCCAAAAAGAAGACCTATAGTTTTGAAGTACTGTTGCACGACAGCCTAGCCAAATTGCCCAAATGGGACAAGGAATTGGTAGAGGCCGCCCTTATTGCCAAAAAAGGGGCCTATGCCCCTTATTCAAAGTTCATGGTGGGGGCGGCCGTGCGTATGGCAAATGGTGAGATCGTATTTGGCAGTAACCAGGAAAACGCGTCCTACCCTTCCGGGCTTTGTGCGGAACGGGTGGCCATCTTCCAAGCGGGGGCCCGTTTTCCGGGTATGGCCATCAAGGCCATTGCGGTGACCGCCAGCTGTGAGCATAACAAAGTGGTACAACCTGTGGCCCCCTGTGGTAATTGCAGGCAGGCCATCAATGAATACGAGACAAAACAGGAATCCCCCATACGGCTACTGTTGCAAGGGGAAACGGACGTTATAGTGGAGTGCGCCTCTGTGGCGGATATCCTGCCCTTGGGCTTTAACGCCTCCTTTTTGTAAACGGGGCCGAATGTCAAAAAAACACGCCTGAGGTCATTTTTGTTGCCCCTGGATGTTAATCCCGCTTTTCGCTATTCTTTTTTTTATCCGTTCATTTATATGTGTATTTTTGCTCTTCTTGTAATCAGCTGTGATGATTCACGCGTTAAGGGGACGGACACTAGAAATTAAATTATGGCATCAATGGACAAAATTACCAAGGAAACCTATTTAAAATGGTATGAGGATATGCTGTTTTGGCGCAAGTTTGAAGATAAGCTTGCGGCGGTCTACATACAGCAAAAAGTTAGGGGCTTCCTTCACCTTTACAATGGTCAGGAAGCAGTGTTGGCAGGTGCCCTGCATGCCATGGACCTTACTAAGGACAGAATGATCACGGCCTACAGGAACCATGTACAGCCCATAGGGATGGGAGTGGATCCCAAACAGGTCATGGCAGAGCTTTACGGAAAGGTGACAGGCACCTCCAAAGGTATGGGCGGGTCCATGCACATTTTCTCAAAGGAGCACCGTTTCCATGGGGGCCACGGCATCGTGGGGGGGCAGATTCCCTTAGGTGCGGGCATGGCCTTTGGCGATCAATATTTTGGCAGGGATGCCGTTACCCTTTGTTATATGGGTGATGGTGCCGTGAGGCAAGGGTCTCTGCACGAGACCTTTAATTTGGCCATGTTATGGCAATTGCCCGTGGTGTTCATTTGTGAGAACAACGGGTATGCCATGGGCACCTCCGTTGCGCGGACATCCCATTCCACGGAAATCTGGAAACTGGGCTTGGGCTATGAAATGCCCTGTGGTCCTGTAGATGGGATGAACCCTGTAACCGTGGCCCAAGAAATGCACAAGGCCATTGAAAGGGCCAGAACGGGAGGCGGACCTACCTTTTTGGAAATGAAGACCTACAGGTACAGGGGCCACTCCATGTCAGACGCGCAGCACTACAGAACCAAGGAGGAAGTGGAGGAATACAAGAAGATAGACCCCATTACTCAGGTGCTGGATGTGATCAAAGAGAAAAAATATGCCACTGATGACGAGATCAAAGCAATCAACAAAAGGGTCAAGGAAAAGGTCAGTGAATGCGAGAAATTTGCGGAGGAATCTGATTACCCGCCCGTAAACCAATTGTATGACATGGTTTACGAACAAGAAGATTTTCCATTTGTTCAACATAAATTGTAAGTAGATGGCCGAGATAATAAATATGCCCAGACTTAGTGATACCATGGAGGAAGGAACCGTGGCCAAATGGTTGAAAAAAGTAGGGGATAAAATAGCCGAAGGTGATATCCTAGCGGAAATAGAAACAGACAAGGCCACTATGGAGTTTGAATCTTTTCACGAAGGCACCTTACTGCATATTGGTATTGATGAAGGCGATGGCGCCCCGGTGGATTCGCTACTTGCCATTATTGGCGAGGAGGGCGAGGACATTTCTGAATTACTGAACGGCGGCGGCTCAGAAGCTCAGGAAACCACCGCTGCAGGCCAAGGGGAAAGTAAGGAAGAGGAAGTAGAAGTTTCCGATGCCGATGCCAAAGACACGGCCGCTGGGGGTGAAGTTCCCGAAGATGTGGAGATCGTTAAGATGCCGCGCCTCAGTGATACCATGGAAGAAGGCACGGTGGCCACGTGGTTGAAAAGTGTGGGGGACACGGTGGAAGAAGGGGATATCCTAGCTGAAATAGAAACGGATAAGGCCACCATGGAGTTTGAATCATTTTACTCCGGTACATTGCTGTACATAGGTATTAAAGAAGGGGAGTCTGCCCCGGTAGATGAGGTATTGGCCATTATTGGTCCGGAAGGCACGGATGTGGATGCCGTATTGAATGCAGGATCTGCTCCGCAGCCGAAAGCGGCAGAAAAGAAGGAGGCTCCGGAAAAAACTGCAAGTACATCCGCTCAAAAAAATCAAGAACAGGCTTCTGCAACCGCAGATGGCCAGCGTATTTTTGCATCGCCCTTGGCCAAGAAAATGGCTGAAGATAAAGGTATCGATTTGTCTAAAATCACGGGTACTGGTGATCATGGGAGAATCGTTAAAAAGGACATAGAGAACTTTACGCCGGAAGAAGCGCCAAAAGCGGTTGCCCAAACTGATAAGGGAGCCTCAGCGGCATCTCCGGTCTCAATGGCCATTCCATCTGGCGAAGAAGGTGTGGAGGAAACCAAGAATTCCAATATGCGTAAGGCAATTGCCAAGGCGTTGGGGAATTCCAAATTCACAGCGCCCCATTTTTACCTTACCATAGAAGTGGATATGGACAATGCCATAGCATCCAGAGCGCAAATAAATGGTCTGCCGGATATTAAGGTATCCTTTAACGATATGGTCCTTAAAGCCTGTGCAATGGCCTTAAGAAAACATCCGCAGGTAAATACCACATGGAATGGCGATACCACAAAACAGTATACCCATATTCATATGGGAGTGGCCGTTGCAGTGGACGAAGGTTTAGTAGTCCCTGTTGTAAAACACGCTGATCTACTCGGACTGACCCAAATAGGGGCTGCCGTTAAGGAACTGGCAGGTAAGGCGAGAAGCAAGAAAATTGCCCCTTCGGAAATGGAAGGAAGCACCTTTACCGTTTCTAACCTGGGCATGTTTGGCATTCAAGAGTTTACCTCCATCATAAATCAGCCAAATTCCGCAATTTTATCCGTGGGAGCCATTGTTCAGAAACCAGTGGTCAAAAATGGCGAGATCGTGGTGGGCAATACCATGAAACTTACCTTGGCCTGTGATCATAGAACCGTAGATGGTGCCGTTGGCGCTCAGTTCCTGCAGACCCTACGCGCTTTCATAGAAAACCCCGTGACCATGTTGGCCTGATTTTTTTTCAGGGAACAAATCATGAACTAGTATGAAAAAGCATCCTGTGAACGGGATGCTTTTTTTATCTTTAAAAAAATGAAAACAATGAGAACAGGATATATAGGGATCATGGTGGTCCTTTTGGGCATTGGGGCCTGTAAGACCACCAAGGCACCAGCGCCAGAAGTGGTGGTGGCGCAGTCCGGAAACGAAAGTACCCTAGTGGAGGAAATGGCCTCTGAGGTGGTCAACGGCCAAGTCAAGGCCAAGATGGTTTCCGATTTCACGGATAGTGGTAACATAAAGGCCATTATGGATTTTCTAGCTTCGGATGAATTAAAGGGGCGTGACTCCGGTAGTCCAGGACTGGAAGAGGCGGCGGAATATATCCAGACCCTTTTTGAAAACAATGGGGTCGTCCCATTTTTTGAGAGTTACAGGGATACCCTTTCCAATTTTGAAGCGACCACCTATAATATGGTTGGGCTTGTACCGGGCAATGATGCCACCCTCAAGGAAGAATTCATAGTCATTGGGGCACATTATGACCATATAGGCGAAATAAAGGCCAACAATGGCGATGCCATTGCCAATGGTGCCAATGACAATGCTTCTGGCACTACGGCCGTATTGGAGCTGGCCCGCTATTTCGGCAAGATGAAGACCAATAAACGGAGCCTTGTATTTGCCCTGTTCAGCGCGGAGGAAAAAGGGTTGTTGGGCTCTAAGCACTTGGCCAAAAAATTAAAGGACCAAGGGCTGTCTCTTTATGTCATGCTCAATTATGAGATGATCGGGGTGCCCATGGTGGCCAAGGACCATCTGGTCTATCTAACCGGGTACGAAATGTCCAATCTGCCGGAAATAAGCAATGCCCATGCCGGCGAAAAGGTGGTGGGCTTCTTACCCAAGGCCAAGGAGTTCAACCTGTACAAACGATCGGACAACTACCCTTTTCACGAAGCTTTTTCGGTACCTTCCCACACCTTCAGTACGTTTGATTTCACCAACTTTGAGCATTACCACGGGGTGGGGGATGAGGTTCAGGAAATGGATTTTGAGCACATGGCCGTGGTGGTGAATAAAATGATTCCCATTGTTGAGGGGATTGCAAACACAACGGAAAAAGAAATCACACTAAAGTAATGGCAAACATCATTGTAACAGGGGCAAGTAGGGGCATAGGGTTTCAATTGGTACAGGAACTGGTGCGGGATGGGCATGAAGTCTTGGCCTTGTCCAGAAACATTGGGCCTTTAACGTCCTTGGGGCTAAAGGGGCTCAAAGCGCTATCGGTAGATTTGGGGGAGGAACGGGACTATGGGAAGATAACCGATTTTTTGACCACCCAATGGAAAGGGGTTGCGGTGCTGGTAAACAACGCGGGCAGCTTGCTCAACAAACCCTTTTTGGAAACCGATATGGCGGAATTCAGGGCGGTGTACGAGGTCAATGTTTTTGCCGTAGCCTCTTTGACCCAATTGGTGCTGCCCTTTATGGATAAGGAAGGCCATGTGGTCAACATAAGTTCCATGGGCGGCGTGCAGGGAAGTCTGAAATTTCCGGGACTATCTGCCTATAGTTCCAGCAAAGGCGCATTGATCACCCTTACGGAGCTGCTCGCGGAAGAATTCAAGGAAACGGGTCCGTCATTCAATGTCTTGGCCCTGGGTGCCGTACAGACGGAGATGTTGGAAGAGGCCTTTCCCGGTTATGAGGCCCCCATATCCGCTTTGGAAATGGCCAAGTACATCAAGGAATTTGCCTTGAACGGACATAAAATGTACAACGGTAAACTATTGCAGGTGAGCAGCAGCACGCCTTAGGTATGGAAAGAACGCTTCAAAAATATCTTCCTGAAAGGGCGGTGGACCCTTGCTTTGAACTGATCAAAGAGTGCAAGGTGCACTTAAAAATCGTCAATGAGCGTGTAACCAGGCACGGGGATTATAGGAGAATGGCCAACGGCCAGCACCAGATCACCGTGAATGCCAACTTAAATAGATATAGGTTCTTGATCACCCTAGTGCACGAAATAGCCCATTTGGTGGCCTTTGAAAAATACGGGAGGCACATTAAGCCCCATGGGCTGGAGTGGAAACGCACCTTTCAACATGTAATGCTGCCCTTCATTCGCCCAGAGATATTCCCCGCTGCCTTATTGCCCTTATTGGCCAATCATTTTAAAAACCCCAAGGCCAGCAGTAGTACGGATGCCAGACTGTCCATCGCCTTAAAATCATTTGACCCGCAACAAGAGGGCCGTACCTATGTCTATGAATTGCCCAAAGGGTGTATCTTTAGGCTGTACAATGGTAAGCTTTTCAAAAAAGGGGAGAAAAGGGTAAAACGGTACGAGTGCGTGGAGGTGGCCACCGGCAAGATGTATCTCTTTCAACCCAATGCAGAAGTAGAACTTATAAAAAACTAAGATGAACGAACATTATTATGCCGTTTTAATGGCCGGTGGGGTGGGATCCAGGTTCTGGCCCATTAGTACCACAGAATATCCAAAGCAATTCCATGACATGTTGGGCACCGGTACCACACTCATTCAGAAAACATTTGAAAGGTTGAACAAATTTGTACCCACGGAAAATATCCTCATTTTAACCAATGAACGGTACAACGACCTGGTGCTTGAACAATTGCCCCAGGTGTCCCAAGCGCAGGTGGTCTTGGAACCGGCCATGCGCAACACGGCCCCGTGCATATTGTACGCAGCCCTTAAGATTCAAAAAAAGGATCCCAATGCGGTCATGATCGTGGCCCCCAGTGACCATTGGATCGAAGATGAACAAGCCTTTGCCAAGGATGTAAAGGCCTGTTTTGATAAATGCGGGAAAGAGGAGGTGCTCTGTACTTTGGGCATTACCCCCACCTTTCCCAATACGGGCTTTGGCTACATTGAGTTTGATAAAACAGATGGAGATCAGTTGAAAAAGGTGAATCAGTTCAGGGAAAAACCGGATTATGATACGGCCAAGGAGTTCTTGGCACAAGGCAATTTCCTTTGGAACGCCGGTATCTTTATGTGGAGCGTGGCCACTATTGTCAATGCCTTTAAGAACTTTCAAAGGGAACAGTATGACTTGTTCGCCAAGGGTATGGAGGATTACAACACGGCTGGGGAGAGGAATTTCATCCAGGAACACTATCCTAAGGCAGCCAACATTTCCATAGATTATGCCATCTTGGAAAAATCAACGGAAATCTATGTGCTGGCCGCTACATTTGATTGGAATGATCTGGGCACTTGGGGTTCGCTGTACGATAAATTGGACAAGGGCACATCCAACAACGCGGTGGTCAACGCCAAACTATTGGCCCATGATGCCCAAGGAAACATGATCCGCACCAACAAGGATAAAATAGTGGTGGTAGACGGTATCAATGATTATATCATAGTTGACAAAGAAGATGTACTTTTGATCTATCCCAAGGCCAAGGAGCAGCACATCAAAGAAGTGCTGGGCAAGGTAAAGGATACCTTTGGGGATAATTATGCCTAGCCATGCAAGAGAATTTAAATCAAGATAACATTACGCCCACCCAAAAGCCGAATGAAAGTGGGGAAGATGTAAAAAAGGATTTCAAGGGGCTGCTTGGCAGTGTGAAAAAGTTTCTGCAGGAACTTTTGGATATTCGCACAAATACAGACCAAGACGCCACCAAGCAGGCCATCATTGCGGATATTTCCTTTAAGGGGCATACCGCCTGGATTTTGGTGTGCTCCATTTTCATTGCATCCGTGGGCCTTAATGCCAATTCCACCGCGGTGGTGATCGGTGCCATGTTGATTTCACCCCTCATGGGCCCCATTTTGGGAATGGGCATGTCCATCGCCGTAAATGACATAGACACGCTCAAAAGGTCGGTTAAGAATTTTGCGGTTATGGTGGTGTTGAGTGTGCTCACCGCCTTTTTGTTTTTCAGGTTTTTTCCGCTGCGCGATGAGTCCTCCGAGCTATTGGCGCGGACCGCCCCGGACATCCGTGATGTGCTCATTGCCTTTTTTGGTGGTCTGGCCCTGGTGATTGCACGGGCCAAGAAGGGTACCATTGCCAGTGTCATTTTTGGGGTGGCGATTGCCACGGCCTTGATGCCGCCGCTATGCACCGTGGGGTTTGGCCTGGCCATTGGTAACTTGGACTATGCCGGGGGCGCCATGTACCTGTTCACCATCAACACCATTTTCATAGCCTTGGCCACTTTCTTGATCTTGAAGCTGTTGCGGTTTCCCATGGTACGCTATGTAAACTCACAACGGCGCAGGTTCATTGCCCGTATGGCATCTTTGGTGGCCGTAGCGGTCATGATACCCGCTGGAATCACCTTCTATAATGTATTTCAAGAATCGCTCTTCAGAAAACAGGCGAATATGTTCGTTAAGGAAAAGGTCGCGCCTTATCAATTTTCGGGGGAAGGCCGTTATTTGAAAGACCTTACGGACATTCAGTTCCAAGACGGTACGGACCCCAAAATTGAAGTGGTGTTCATGGGGAGTGAGACCATCCCGGATAACGTGATCGACACCTGGCGTACCCAAATGATGGAGTACCCCAAACTAGAGAACACCCAGTTGAATGTGGTACAAGGTTCAAAAAACGAGGCGGCCAATGAATTGAAATATGTCAACGAGCTTTATGAATCCCAAAAGTTACAGCTCTCCAGTAAGGACGAGAAAATTGCCCTTTTGGAATCAGAGCTCAATAGGTTGCAGCAAATTTCAAAGAATCAGATTCCCTTTTCGGAGATCAGTAGGGAAGCCAAGGCCAATTACGATCATCTGGAACATTTGGGCTTCGCGTCCAAAATCTCCACGGATTTCACCAAGATGGATACCCTTCCCGTTTTTGAGGTCCGCTTTAAGCAGAACACCAAGCGCCGAGAGGCGGCGGAAGATCTGAAAAGGTTACAGGATTGGCTGCGCATCAGGTTGAACAACCCCCGTATACAGCTCGTGGAGGTCCAAGGCAGCTAGTTTTTTTCTTCAATGTACATTTGCCGCACTTTCTTGAAAAGGTCTGAAGAATACACGAAATTGGTGACGGCCTCATTATCTGTTTTAAAAATCTCGTGCTTTGTGCCCTCCCATTCCTTATAACCATTCTTAAGGAAGAGGATTTTTTCCCCGATCTGCATCACGGAATTCATATCGTGGGTATTGATCACGGTAGTAATATCATACTCCTCTGTAATTTCCTTGATGAGGTCATCTATGAGTATGGCCGTCTTAGGATCCAGTCCGCTATTGGGCTCGTCACAAAAAAGGTATTTTGGGTTCATGACAATGGCCCTGGCTATGGCCACCCTCTTTTGCATTCCACCAGAAATTTCAGCCGGAAACTTATGATGGGCATCCACCAGGTTCACCCGTTTCAACACGGCGTTCACGCGGTCTTCCATCTCAGATTTTGGTTGTTTGGTGAACATTTCCAGCGGAAAGCGCACATTGCCCTCCACCGTCATACTATCAAAAAGGGCGCTGCCTTGAAAGACCATGCCCATTTCCTGTCTTAGGTTTCTTTTTTCCTTGGTGCTGAGTTGGGCATAGTCCTTTCCGTCGTAGTCAATGCTTCCTTTTTCGGGCTGAAAAAGTCCCAGCAGGCATTTGAGGAAAACGGTTTTTCCGGATCCGCTTTGGCCAATGACCAAATTGGTCTTCCCGTTTTCAAATACCGTGGAGACCCCTTTGAGTACATGGTTTTCGCCAAAAGATTTGTGTATGTCGTTTACCGTGATCATTAACCGAGTAGGAGTTGGGTGAGAATATAGTTCAATATAATGATGACAACGCTGGTCCATACGAACGAGGTTGTACTCGCTTTGCCCACCTCAAGGGCACCGCCCTTCATGTAGTAGCCATGATAGGATGGGATGGTGGCTATGATGAAAGCAAAGAGCAGGGTCTTGATGAAAGCATAGGTAATGTGGAACGGGATGAAGTCTGTCTGTAGCCCAGAGGAAAAATCGGCATTGGTAAGGAAGCCTCCAAAGACGCCGGCCATCCACCCTCCCAGGATACCCACGTACATGGAAATAGCTATGGCGAAGGGATAGAAGAGCATGGCAATGATCTTGGGGAAGACCAGATAGTTCAAGGAATTTACCCCCATGACCTCCAGCGCGTCTATCTGTTCCGTTACCCGCATGGTGCCGATGCTGGACGTGATATAACTGCCCACCTTGCCCGCCATAATGATGGAAACAAAAGTGGGGGCAAATTCCAAGATAACGGATTGCCGGGTGGCAAAAGCGATTAAATTTCTCGGAATCAGTGGGTTGGTAAGGTTCAGAGCCGTCTGTATGGCCACAACGGCACCTATGAAAAAAGAGATGAAGACAATGATGCCCAATGACCCAAATATAAGCTCATCGATCTCCTTTAAAATAAGTGATTTCATTATTCTCCACTTGGTGGGTTTTTTGAAAACCTCTTTGACCATGATGGCATAGCCGCCAATTGATGAAAAATAATTCATTGATGTGGTATATATCTAAGTGTAAAAATAACAATAAAGGAATGGAATTACCCTGCAATTCCTCTTTTAAGGGGTATTTTATTTACTTTTACACCCGTATGAATTGAAGTTTCAGACAACAATGAGAATGAGGAAAATCATCTTGCTCTTGGCCATTGCCATGGGCTATTGGGGCACTGCACAGCGCAGGAACGCGGCAGTGGAAAACGAAGCAACCAAAACGTCCCCAAAGTTGGTGGTGGGCATCGTCGTGGACCAAATGCGGTACGATTATCTCACCAAGTTCGCCGATCATTTTGGCAAAAATGGGTTTATGAGGTTCGTGGAACAGGGGTTCAACTGTAAGAACAACCATTTCAACTATGCACCAACAAGTACCGGCCCCGGGCATGCCTCTGTTTATACGGGCACCACCCCGGCCACACACGGCATCATTGGCAACGACTGGTATGATAAAGAATTGAATGCGGACGTATATTGTGCGGGCGATGACAGCTACCGATCCGTGGGCACCACATCCGAGGCAGGCAAAATGTCTCCCCACAGAATGAACGTGACCACCCTACCGGATGAACTACGGTTGCACACCCAAATGCGGGGAAAGACCATTGCCATAGCCTTAAAGGATCGGGGCGCGGTACTACCGGGGGGGCACACGGCCAATGCGGCCTATTGGTTTCATGGTGCCGATGAAGGAAAATGGATCAGCAGTTCCTATTATATGGAGGAGCTTCCCAGTTGGGTCCGGGATTTTAATGCCAACGGAAAGGCCCAAGGGTATAAAACGGCATGGAACACCAGAAAAAACATCAATGAATATGTGGAAAGCGGACCGGATGACAATGCGTTTGAAGGCCTTTTCGAAGGCGAGACCACACCCACTTTTCCCCACAATACCATGGCCCTTTTGGATACTACCAAAGATTATGATCTTATAAAGTCCACGCCTTACGGCAACAGCCTCACCACAGACTTTGCCCTAGAGGCCCTTGAAAAAGAAGGTTTGGGGAAGGACGAAAGCACTGATTTCTTGGCAATCAGCTTCTCTAGCACGGATTATGTGGGCCACAAATATGGGGTGAACTCCAAAGAAGTGCAAGACACCTATATCCGATTGGATGAGGACCTGGCCCGCTTGTTCGAGGCCTTGGACGCACAAGTGGGAGCTGGCGAGTATACCATGTTCCTAACGGCCGACCACGGGGCCATAGAGGTACCCGGTTATTTGGCGAGTAAAAAGATACCCGCAGGGTACATTGATTTCAAAGCCATGGGGGATGACTTTTCCGCCTTTTTGAAATATACCTATGGCACCACGGATATCGTAAGGAATTTTTCCAATTACCAGTTTTTTCTGGACCACGATATCATCACCAATTTGGATTTGGATGCCGAGGTGGTGCAGCGGGCCATTGCCAAAGAGGTATTGGGTTATGAATTTGTGGACCGTGTGTATACCGCACACCAAATGTGGAACAATGATTATACCTCCGGTATTCCCTACATCCTTCAAAACGGGTACCATCAAAAACGATCTGGTGATGTGCTTTTGGTGCCAAAACCCGGGTATGTCAGCTATTCCACTACAGGTTCTACCCATGGTTCCGCCCAAATTTACGATACCCATGTGCCCTTGTTGTTCTTTGGTAAGGGCATTAAAAAGGGAAGCACGGTAGAACGGACTGAAATCCCGGACATAGCACCTACCTTGGCCGCCTTACTGGGCATCTCATTTCCCAACGGGGCCACCGGAAGGCCCATAGCCAAAGTGCTTGAATAAACCTGCACCATGAACACGGGCCCCATAGGCATTTTTGATTCAGGCATTGGGGGAACCTCCATTTGGAAGGAAATAGCCCTAGCTCTTCCCCAAGAGGACACCCTCTATTTGGCCGATAGTAAGAATGCCCCTTATGGTGAAAAATCCAAGGAGGACATCCTTCAACTCAGTATTAAGAATACGGAATGGTTGCTGCAACGGGATTGTAAGTTGATCGTAGTGGCCTGCAATACGGCCACCACCAATGCCATTGATCATTTACGCAAGACCTTTGGTGTTCCGTTCATAGGCATTGAACCGGCCATAAAACCGGCCGCTTTGGGCAGCAGAACAAAAAAAGTGGGCGTTTTGGCCACCAAGGGCACGCTGGCCAGCAGCCTATTCCATAGCACGGCCCAACTTTATGCCTCGGGCATTGAGGTAATGGTACAGGAAGGAAAGGGCTTGGTGGAACTTTTGGAAACAGGCCAATTGCATAGCCAGGAAATGGAAGTGCTCCTTAAAACCTACATAGATCCCATGGTGGCCAGCGGCATGGATTATCTGGTTCTAGGCTGTACGCATTATCCTTATCTAGTGCCGAAACTACAACAACTTCTGCCTACAACGGTGACCATTATGGACTCTGGTTCTGCGGTGGCCAAACAGACCAAAAAGGTACTTACCGCCCATAGGCTGTTGAACCCTTCGGCAGAAGCCCCACAACATGAGTTTTATACCAACACCCAAGTAGCTATATTATCTTCCTTTCTGGCGGATGTCAATCCTCCTGTTGTGGTGCGCTATTTGGATTTTTGACTTCCGTCTGGGCTGTTCTCTTTCGTTCATAGGTAAGATAGGTAAAGGAAAGGGCGTGCCTCTCGTCTTGCGGATGGTGTACTTCTCCCATAAGTTCCCATTCCCGCTCAGGTATCTCCGGGAAAAAGGTGTCGGCCTCAAAGGTGCCATGAACCCTGGTCAGCTCAATGGCATCCGCGTGGGGCATTGCCTGTTCATAGATCTCCCCGCCACCAATGATAAAGGCCACATCATGGGCCACTTCGGCCAAGGCTTCCCTCAAAGAATGCACCACCAGACAATCGCTATGGTCCACATGGTAATTTTTGCTCCTTGTAATGATGATGTGTCTGCGTTGGGGCAGGGGTTTTGGAAAGCTTTCAAAGGTCTTCCTGCCCATAATAATGGAATGTCCCGTAGTTAGTTTTTTAAACCTTCTAAAATCATCGGGCAAGTGCCATAAGAGATCATTGTCCTTACCCAGGGCATTGTTTTCAGCGGCCGCGGCGATCATGATTAACTTGTTCAACATATTCCTTGGTATCAAAGTAAAACGAACAGGCCATATGAAATTTGCTATGGCTATCTTTATTTGCCAAAGTTAATCAATTGATGAAAAGGATACGTAATGCGGCCAGAACCGTAGAGGTTCGCCCAAGTAAAGAGAGTACATGAAAGAAGTGACAAAGGATTTTCCCATCCTAAGGGAGACCACTTATTTGAACACGGCAGTTTTTGGACCGCTGCATAACGGTCTGATCACCTGGAGACGTGAATATGATCGTAAAAATCAGTTGGGCGGAAGCCACATGTGGGGGGAGACGCTGAAAATACTGGCCGCTACGCGAGAGGCCATTGGTGGTTTTTTCAATTGCGAAGAAAGAAACGTGGCCCTGGTCTACAATTTTTCCATAGGCCTAAACCTGCTTTTGGAAGGATTGGATTCCAAGAAAAAGGTCCTCATGCTACAAGATGACTATCCTTCCTTAAATTGGCCTTTTGAAAGCAGGGGTTTCAAAACCAAGGTTTTGAAAGGGTCAAAGGACATTGAGAGTAGGATAGAGGAAGCGGTAAGGACAGAGCACATAGATGTATTTGCGTTTAGCCTTGTACAGTGGCTGGACGGGTTTACCATAGACCCGGAATTCATTAAAGGCCTAAAACGGACGTACCCTGATCTATTGATCATTGCAGACGGCACCCAATTTTGTGGGGCCTCTTCGTTTGATTTTAAAGCGTCTGGTATAGATGTTATGGGGGCAAGTGGCTATAAATGGATGCTGGCCGGGTATGGCAATGGGTTTATGCTTTTTGGTGATGGGGTTGAAGATAGGTTTGCCGTACCTACCTTGGGGTTTCATGCCGCCAATGGAAGCTATGACCAAAAGGAGGCCATCACCTTTGCCCAAAAATTCGAACCCGGACATTTATCCGGGCTTACCTTTGGCAGCCTAGGGTGCTCCTTGTCCTATTTGACCCATGTGGGCATGGATAAAATCACGGCCTACAACCAACATTTAGCCAATCAGGCAAAACAGGAACTGGCTGCGCTTGACCTATTGGATGAACATGTGGTGGCCAGAAAAACACATAGTGGTATCTTTAAAATGAAGGTAGATCATACCATGTTCCAAAAATTACAGGAAAACGGAATCGTTTGTTCTGAACGGGGCAACGGCGTAAGAATCAGCTTTAATTTCTACAACACTGAGGCCGATTTGGCGAAATTGGTAGGAATTATCAAGGCACATGGGTAAGTATTGCCTACTTCCTATTTCGCCTAGACGCAAATTCTTATTACACCTGAAATGTTACCAAAATTTTATTAAATCAATAAAAGTGGTCTTACCCTTTGTAAATGAGAAGGTTAATAGCTTAATTTTGCCCAAGAAAATAACACTTAAACAAAGAATCATGGCAATTGCAAAACAATATTTAAAAACGAAGCCCGTCTGCAAGGTAACGTTTACCGTGCCAGCGGAAGAAGCTAAAAAGGTGGCCGTTGTAGGCGATTTCAACAACTGGAACCCCAAGGGCAGTACCTTGAAAAAATTAAAGAACGGCACTTTTAAGGGTACCTTTGACCTACCCATGGAAAGTACCTACGAATTTAAATATTTGGTGGATGGCCAGTATATAAATGAAGCCGAAGCGGATGGATACCAGTGGAACGATTACGCTGGCTCCGAAAACGCAGTATTGGCATTATAAGATAGTTATAACCATTTTTAGGAAGGGAACCTGGTCTTGGGTTCCCTTTTTTATTGCTTCTTCAGCCCCTTCCTTACGGCACTATCGTTATTTTTCAGTGATTGAGGCCGACTTCGCGAAACCATGAGGGCAGGGTTTATAGTTTGAAGCTTGGCCCTTTTACAAAGAGAAAACATAACTCTTGAAGGCGCCGTTAGCATTTTGAAAACTGGTTTTTATCCTTAATCCGGCTTCCTTTCCCAGCCAGTTCACCATATCATCATCATATTTTTGGGATACTTCCGTATGAATGGTTTCCCAAGGTTTAAAATAAATTTCCAAGCGTAACTTTTTCAAATGTACGTGCTGTGCTATTTTGGATACCAAATAACTTTTTGCAGTGCCGTTTTCTGGGTCATATACTTCCCAGTGCAGAAATTGATGGATGTCAAAATCCCCATCGGTCTCTCTGTTGATGCGTCTTAGGATATTCTTATTGAAGGCGGCCGTTATGCCCTCTTGGTCATTGTAAGCATCCAAAATGACCTGCGGGTTCTTTTTTTGATCAAATCCAATAAGAAGAATATCCTTGGGCAGCATCAGTTCCCTTATTCCTTTTAAAAATGCTATGGCCTTTTCATGGGCCAAATTGCCAATATTGGAGCCCAGAAAAAGGATGACCTTTCTTTTCTGGTCCCGTTGATGTAGATCTTTTAAAGCATTGAAATAGGTGCCTTGGAAACCGTCAACGGCCACATTGGGCATTTCATGATGTAGGGACCGTGTTAGCTTTTTTAGTGAGTTTTCACTGATATCAATGGGTACGTAAGTGAAATCGCACCACTGGTCACTGAGTTCTCGTAAGAGGACTTTCGTTTTTTTCCCATCCCCTGCACCGAGTTCCACCAGATCAAAGGGGCCTGTGTTTTTGAACAGGGCCACGATTTCTTTTTTGTGCGCTTTTAGAATGTCATGTTCAGCGCGGGTCAAATAATAGGACGGCATTTCCATGATATCCTGAAAAAGGGCATCGCCTATGGCATCATAGAAATATTTGGAGGATAAATGCTTTGGGAAATCCGTTAGTCCTTCCACTATATCCTTTTCAAAATCGGTCAGTATTACTTCGGGAGTTGTTCTTTCCATTCTTTAAAATCAAAGTTATTTGGCCAAGCGGATACCGGTGTACTGCCATTTTTTAGTAGGTTGAAAAAAATTGCGGTATGTGGGCCTCGTATGGTTTTTCGGGGTGGCCACAGAGCCGCCGCGCAAGACTTTTTGATTGACCATGAATTTACCGTTGTACTCGCCCAAGGCGCCCTCCGCTTTTTGAAAGTGGGGATAGGGCAGATAGGCGCTTTCCGTCCATTCCCATCTGCTTCCCCAAGAAAAATAAGCGTTTGCCGCCTCCCATTCAAATTCCGTGGGCAGCCTACAATTTTTGTATTCGGCATAGGCAAATGCCTCAAAATAGGATAGGTGGGCCACTGGCGCCTCTGGGAGTATTTTTTGTAGCCCGTTCAGGGTGTAATGCCACCATTCCCCATCTATCTTGTGCCAATATAATGGACTGTCCACGGAATGCTGCTGCACCCAATCCCAAGCTTCGGAATGCCAAAATTCAAAGCGCCCGTAACCGCCGGCCTCCATGAATGCCAAATATTCCGCATTTGTGACCAATTTGTTTGAGATGTGGTAGGGTTGCAGATATACCTTGTGGCGCCCCAATTCGTTGTCATAACAAAACGTTTCGGAATTATGGCCCACGCTGTATATCCCTTCTTCCATGGGAATCCATTCTTGTGGTTGTGTCTGCGGGGCATGTTCCTTTATTCCGCTGGAATAGGCAGGGAGCAGCGGATTGTTTCCCAAAATGTACTTAATGTCCGTAAGCAATAGCTCTTGGTGCTGTTTTTCGTGGTGTATGCCAATTTCCATTAGGTCGTTAAGTTCTGCTTTGTGGTTTTCCTCATAAAGGGCCTGTACGGCATCGGTCACATGGTGCCTATAGGCATATATGTCCGCCACTGAGGGGCGGGATAGGTTTCCCCTTTGGGAACGTACCACCCGTGTGCCAACGGTTTCGTAGTAACTATTGAATATAAAGGAAAAGTCTGCGTCATATTCCCTATATCCTTCAGCATGTGGTTTTAGGATAAATTCCTCAAAGAACCACGTGGAATGGCCCAAATGCCATTTGGGCGGGGAAACGTCTGCCATGGGCTGTACCACATAGTCTTCAACATCTAAGGGTGCACAAAGGGAGGCCGTTTCTTTTCGTGTGTTCAAAAAGAGGTTCAGCAGGGTGTCGGTAAGAATCATGGTCTTGGAATATTTCCTAAATATAGGGTCCAGGGAAAATAGGTAACGAGCGCAAATGAATTAAAAATTGCTGTAAATGCATTTTTACCGCTGGGGGTCAGGACCGCTTTTCAAATTGCCACCTTTCGCCTTGCTCCCAAGCTGCGGGGGAATTTCCATACGGGGAATATCCCTGCTGTTCTTGCAGCATTTTGGCCAAATGCAAAAGGTTATAGGTCATGAAGGTGGTATTACGGTTCGTGAAATCGCTGTTCTTTGCATTGGATCCGTCATCCAAATAACTGGGTCCGGGGCCTACTTCTCCAATCCACCCGGCATCTGCTTGCGGGGGAATGGAGTACCCCACATGTTGTAGGGCATACAAAATGCCTTTGGCGCAATGCTTAATACCGTCTTCGTTGCCCGTTACCATACAGCCCCCAACCTTGCCGTAGTACAGGTATTGGCCTTTGTCATTTTGCATGGCGCTCATGGCATATAGGCGCTCTATGAGTTTCGAGGCCATAGAGGATCGTTCACCCAGCCAAATGGGCGTCCCTACCACCAAGATATGGGCGGCCTCCACTCTTTTGAAGAGATGGGGCCAATTGTCCGTATCATAACCTTCTTCGGTCATATCGGGTTGTACGCCCGCCGGCACATTGAAATCAATCAGTCTAAGGCTATCCACCGCCACACCTTCCTTTCGCATGATGTTCATGGAAACCTCCATCAGCCCGCGGGTATGGCTTTGCCGAGGGGATTTTTTAAGGGTGCAATTAATGAAAAGAGCTTTGAGGTTAGTGAAGTCCGGTTGCTGTGCCATAGATTGGATTATTTAAAATGAGTAGCGGTGCCCATGGATAACCTCCAAAAAGGGAGGTTCAAGAGGCAACGGACTTTAAAGTTCCAAAAAGCGGCAAGGTACCTTTAATGCTATCGGATAATTTTTTGCCCTTTGCGGGCGCAAGAATTACACGGCCACTGCGGCTTTGATGTGGGGATGGGGATGATAATCCACCAAGGTGAAGTCTTCAAAGGTAAAGTCAAAGATATTGGTCACGTTGGGATTGAGGACCATTTTGGGCAGCGGGCGCGGATCCCGCGATAGCTGCAGCTGTACTTGCTCCATGTGGTTATTGTAAATATGGGCATCCCCAAAGGTGTGGATAAATTCACCGGGGGCATATCCGCATACTTGGGCCATCATCATGGTAAACAAGGCATAGCTGGCTATATTGAACGGTACCCCCAAGAAAATATCGGCACTGCGCTGATAAAGCTGCAGGGAGAGGCGCGGCTTGGCATCGGGTCCTCCCTCGGGGTCCGCAGGGGTCACATAAAACTGAAAAAAGGCATGGCAGGGGGGGAGGGCGGCCTTGCCGTTGGCCACATTTTCCGAAAACGATTTGGAGGTATCCGGGAGCACACTGGGGTTCCACGCGGAGACCAACATGCGCCTACTATTGGGGTTGTTTTTCAGGCTGTGCACGATTTCTTTGATCTGATCGATCTCATCACTGTTCCAATTGCGCCATTGGTGACCGTACACCGGACCAAGTTCACCGTTCTCATTGGCCCACTCGTTCCAGATGCGTACCCCGTTTTCCTTGAGGTAGGTAATGTTCGTATCCCCTTTCAAGAACCAGAGTAGTTCATGTACTATGGATTTCAAGTGCAGTTTCTTGGTCGTTACCATGGGGAAGCCCTCCGTTAGGTCAAAGCGCATTTGGTAACCAAAGACGCTGAGGGTTCCGGTGCCGGTACGGTCTCCTTTCTGGTTGCCGTTGGCCAGAACATGCGTTAAAAGGTCGTGATACTGCTTCATATGCGATTAAGGTTTTTTCCCAAGGGAAAAGACTATTGATTACTTGCCAAATTGGTGATGCGTGCAAAGATAAAACTATAGTGTTCGGACCAAGGCGGATAACCTTCCCAGTTATCAATAATTATCAACTATGAAACATGGTTTCCCATTGTGGGGAGGATTGAAGCCCTTAGCCTAAGATCATGCCCGCAATGGTAGCGGATAGCAAGGAGGCCAATGAACCCCCCAGTACGGCGCGCATACCAAATTCAGACAAGGTCTTGCGTTGGCCAGGGGCCAAGGAGCCTATACCCCCGATCTGGATGCCTATGGACGCGAAATTGGCAAAACCACAGAGCATATACGTGGCCATGATGACTGATTTGTTGTAGGTCAATCGTGGCAGGGCCGCGAGGTCTTTTAGTTCCGCCAATTGTATATAGCCCACAAACTCACTGGCGGCCAACTTGATGCCCAAAAGCTGCCCCATGAGCATGATGTCTTCCTTGGCCACGCCGATCAACCACATCAAGGGGGCGAAGACCGTACCTAAAATGGCTTCCAGTGAAAACTTTTGGTAGGAGCTGTTCTCGGCCAAATAGCTGTTGATGGTGGTGACATCCCCCACCCATTCCAAAATACCGTTTACCATGGCAATAATGGCCACGAACACCAAGAGCATGGCCCCTACATTCACGGCCAGTTTCAATCCCTCTGTGGTGCCATTGGCAATGGCATCCAACACGTTGGAGCCAATCTTGTCAGAAGAAACATGCACCTCTGTATTTACGGCCTCCGTCTGGGGATAGAGCATTTTAGATATGACAATGGCCCCGGGTGCGGCCATTACAGATGCGGCCAACAAGTGCTTTGCGAACAAGAGCTGAAGGGCTTCGTCCTCGCCTCCCAAAAAGCCAATATAGGCGGCCAATACCGCACCGGCCACCGTGGCCATGCCCCCTGTCATGACCAGCAAGATCTCTGACTTGTTCATTTTTTCCAAATAGGCCTTGATCAACAGTGGGGCCTCCGTTTGACCTAAAAAGATGTTCCCGGCCACGGAGAGGCTCTCTGCCCCGGAAATGCCCAGACTTTTGGATAAAAGCCAGGCCAGTGCCCGCACCACTTTTTGTATGATGCCCAAATAGAACAAAAGCGAGGTAAGTGCGGAGAAGAAGATAATGGTGGGCAAGACCTGAAAAGCAAAAATGTAACCAAACGTATTGGTATCCACCACGAGGCCCTCAAAGAGAAATTTGCTACCGGCACGGGTATATTCCAGAATACTCACAAAAATTCTCCCCAGTTGTTCAAACAAGGCCTGGACCATGGGCACTTTAAGCACGCCAATGGCGATCAGTAGCTGCAACCCAAGGCCTATGCCCACTGTTCTCCAATTGATGGCTTTTCTATGGGCACTGAAAAGATAGGCGATCAACAAGAGCGCCAGCATGCCCACGGCCCCTCTCCAAAGACTGGTCAAGGTAAACCCCTCATTGGCCACAATGCCCGGTATGGTACTAGCATCAACTGCCGTTGCCAATTCGGAGTTGAAGGTGGTTTCAAATACTTTTTGTGAAAGGGAATCTTGGCCAAGGGCATTGAGGGTGCTAAAGGCCAGCAAGAAAAAAAAACCCAGGGATACGTTCATGTTGATGTGGGTTTGGGAT
>CAKZLG010000204.1 GCA_937125035.1 uncultured Maribacter sp.
ATAACGCCTTGCCATAGCCAAAAAGCTTTCCAAATTCATTATTTTGCAGGTATGGTTTCAAAGCGATTATATTTCCTTCTGCCAATGTGTGCATTGGCCGCGTGTTACGCCCCTGAGCGTGATTGTACAGCCTACAGGACCGGGGAATTTGAATTTCAATATCCTGTGGGAGACACCCTCAAAACAGGTAGGTTTATCAGGAACGAAGCCTATAGTGTGGATTATTATGAGGGTAAGATAGATAGTGCTTCCGTGCGCTGGCTCAATGATTGTGAATTTGTACTCAAAGACCTGAACAGTAATACGGCCATTCATTATAAAATAATCAGTACAACGGACACTTCCTATACGTTTGAATATAAAAGTGCCGTAAAAGATCCCAACAAAAAATGGGTCGTAAAAAAAGGGACAGCCGTCAGGGCGAAATGATCTTGCATAACACCGAAACCTGTCCGGTTAAGCTCTTTGCATGCACCCTGGTTGTGTTTGGTGACAAATTTTCCTGTAATATGCATGTTCTTGATCACGGCTTCCAAAGGCCCATCATGCTTTTTTTATTTTTACAGGCTTTATAGGGATATTTTTTTATCTTCGAAGAACATCCATAAGTCCCATTAAATCAACATTTCATGAAACAACGAAATAACAAAGTAGCGGCATTGCCGCGTCGCGATTTCATTAAAAAAACGGCCGTGGCCTCTTCTATCTTCATCGTACCCAGACACGTGCTGGGCGGAAACGGTTTTTTGGCCCCAAGTGACCGCTTGAACCTAGCCGCCATTGGCGCCGGAGGTAAAGGGGCCAGTGATATCATGAATGCCTCGGTTGCCGGAAGGGAAAAGGTAACCGCGCTGTGCGATGTTGATTTCTCAGGATCGGCCGCCAAGTCTGTGGAAGCTTTCCCAAAAGCCAAATTATACAATGATTTTCGGCGTATGCTGGACAAGCAGAAGAACCTGGACGCCGTAACCATTTCCACCCCAGACCACGTGCATGGTCCCGCGGCAAAATGGGCCATGGAGCGCGGCTTACATGTGTATGTACAGAAACCCATGACCCACAACATAAAGGAGGCCAGAATGCTCACCGAAATGGCACGGGCCAATAAGATCGTCTCCCAAATGGGCAACCAAGGAGGTTCCAATCCCCTGTTGGACATGGTGCAAAAGTGGGTGGATACGGATGCCATAGGCGCCATCTCCAAGGTGCAAGTATGGACCAATAGGCCCGTGTGGCCCCAAGGGTTTGCCATGCCCATGGCAGATACCTCCTTAAAGCCCAAAGACCTGTATTGGGACCTTTGGCTGGGACCGGCCCCAGAGCGGCCCTTTACCCCCGACCTGCACCCCTTTAATTGGCGCGGCTGGTGGGATTACGGTACTGGAGCCCTTGGCGATGTGGGCTGTCATTTGATAGACATTCCCTTTAGAACCCTCAACTTAAAGTATCCTACCGATGCCGAATGTAGTGTGGGCGCAGTGTATACCAAAATGTGGACTGCCGATTACCACCCGGAAGGCTGCCCCCCTTCCTCTTTTATAACCCTGCATTTTGATGCTACTGACAAGAGCAAAGCCCCCATTGAAATGACATGGAGCGATGGTGGCATACGCCCATCCCACCCTGATATTATACCTGCCAATGATGATATAGGTGGTAAGGACAGCCAAAATGGGGTGTTGATCATTGGGGAAAAAGGCATTATTTCCACCAACATCAATGACAGCTCACCCCTAATGCCCAAATTGTACCTGAATGATGGTACCACGGAATTTGGTCCGGAAGTGGAAGATAATTTAGAGCCCGAATATGGCCATCAACGAAAGTGGGTGGATGCTTGCAAGGCGGGCTTTGGCAGTGAGGAGCATTTGGGCCTCACCTCTTCTTTTGATTATGCCGGGCCCATGACGGAAACGGTGTTAATGGGTAATTTGGCCATTCGCAGCTATATGTTGCAAAGGGAAAATGCAGAAGGACGCACGGAATTCTTTGCGCGCAAAAAGCTATTGTGGGATGGAGAGAATATGCGCATCACCAATATGGAAGAGGCCAACCAATTTGTGGGTAGAACGTACAGGAGAGGCTGGGAGATGTAAGCTCTTTGGAAATCAACATAAAAAAAGGCCTTTCATAACGCTATGGCATGAAAGGCCTTTTCTATTTTTTCTGAACCCACTAATTAGGTCGCTCAAATACCATTTGGGGATTCATTTGCTTCTGCTGTTCAAAAAGTCGTTGCTGTTGTTTTACGGTCATAGTGCTGCCGTCGTGGCTCCACCCCGGAGGACCAAAAATGTACATGAACTTGTGCCATAATTTGGGGGATTTCTTCACATCTTTCCAAATGTCCTTGTACTCATGGGTCAAAATCTCAATGGGGTTGTGGGATTTGGGCGGATGAATGACTCCGTATTTGACGTCAATATCATCATCCAATTCCTTCCAAGTACCGAACATTTTATCAAATATATTCAGGAAACCACCATGGTTTTTGTCCAAATATTCCACATTTTGGGCATGGTGCACCTGGTGCATGGTATGCGTGTTGAAAATCTTTTCAATGAAGCCCAGTTTGGGCACGTAGACGGAATGCAGTTGAAATTGCCAAAGAGCCTCGATCCCCAAACACACCATCACCACCTCTGGTGGAAAGCCCACGGCGGGCATCCACATATAGAAAAGGGGTTTGTACAAAATAGTGAACCAACCATTTCTTACCGCGGTACCCAAATTGAAATTATCTGAGGAATGGTGAACGATGTGCGCTGCCCAAAGCACCCTGATCTCGTGGTTGGCCCTATGGAACCAATAGTAGGTGAAATCATCTGCCAATTGGCAAAGCAGAAAGACCCACCAAGCATACCCAAAGGACTTATAGCCCAATAAATGCGTCCTAACGCCGTCTACTTCTGGGTTAAAGAACTCAAAGGTGGCCTTAAAGAGCACAATGGCGAAAATGACCTTGAAAAGCGGTCCTATAATGGCAGAACCCACGCCCATAAAACCACTGGCGAATAAATCCTTCCAATCATAAAGCTCATCATCTCCATGCGTTTTGCTGTAGGTGAGCTCCAGTAAAATAAAGGCGATAAAACAAGGTACGCCGTACACTAAGGGGTTGGTGAAATCCATCTAAAAAAACAATTTTGGCTAAGATAGCTATAAAACTTTCTAAAATATAAATTGTTCAGCCATTAAGCACATATTCATAAAATTAAGGTTATCGCACTTAAACAAAACGCATCTGCCCCGCTAAATTTACTGTCACAAGCACCATTGCCGCCCATGAACATCTCATTATTATGGCTTTCAAAATAAGGTAGGCTGGTCGTCATTGTCCTCTTTTCCGCTGTTCTTTTTTTTGCTTGTCGCCCCCTTGCTGTTAGGGCTACTGTCCACATTTTCCTCGTCCACCACTTCCATATCATTCGCTTCCTGCTTTTTGGGCGCTTCGTAGAGCAAGGGTTCCAGCGCATTGATGTGCTTCACCTTTTCTGAGGTAAGCTGGTTGCCTTGGGCCTTGATGCCCTTTATGGCAATGAATTCTTCCACAGCAATTTCCATGGGCTCTTTGGGGTCCTTGCCCCTGGGTTTTGGAAATTCAACTTGGATCATAGGGCGCCAATCCGTAGAAACCAGCTCTAAATAAGATTTAGGATGTTCCGTAATAAACGTCTCTTCTTTTTGTTCGTTTTCAATAAGAAAACGCTTTACATAAAATCGCTCTTTTTCTCCCTCCCAATAAATGGCCGAAATGGGTTTTTCCGGTACCCACTTCTCCAACACGATCATGTCTTCCTCAAAATGGGCGGTAAGGACTGGCGTTATGGTCCTTGCCACACCACTTTGGGTAATGACCAGTAAAAGATCGTCCCCGCGGAACTCACCCAAAAGCTCACCCCTGCCATCCACATTCAGACGGCGCACAATATCGTCAAACCAGATCTTACGGGGTTTTAGGGTGGAGACGCCCTTCTCTTTGAGTTCAATTCGTTTCACGGTGTACTTGGTCACGATGTTTCCTTTTGAACTTCGTCCCTTTATGAGCACATCCGCAAAATCTATGTCCCACTTCAATTTTTTAATGCTTCCGGCTTGGCGCAGGTTTATGGTGACCACTTCGGCCTCCCCGTTGGCATTAGCCGTAAAATAGAGCACCTTAGAACCCTCATTGCCAGTGGTTAGATCATAGGGTCTATCTCTGGTAATGCTGGTGACGTTGAAGCGTTTGATATAGGTGGGGCCGCTCTTGCCGTCTTTGTAAACCATATTATAGGTAGTACGTTTGTCTTTCTTTTTAAAGACGGCCACATGCATAATGCCCTTGCCCACAAAAGTCTTGGCATCTACTTTGGTCACCATCATCTTACCATCGTTGGTGAACACGATAATGTCGTCAATATCACTACAGTCCGTAACGTACTCATCCTTGCGCAATGAGGTGCCCACAAAGCCCTCCTCTTTATTTACATAGAGTTTGGTGTTGCGGATCACTACCTTGGTGGCCTCAATATCATCAAACACCCGTATTTCAGACTTGCGCTCACGCCCCTTGCCATAGGTCTCCTTTAATTTTTTGAAATAGGCTATGGCATATTCCACCAAGTGCTCTAAATGATGTTTCACTTCGGCGATTTTCCCTTCCAAAGACTCCAGATGTTGCTGGGCCTTATCCAGGTCAAACTTGGAGATACGCTTAATGCGTATTTCCGTTAACCTTACAATGTCCTCTTCGGTCACCGCACGTCTTAAATGCTTCGTATGGGGCTTCAACCCTTTGTCTATGGCCTTGATGACCCCTTCCCAGGTTTCCTCTTCCTCAATATCCCTGTAGATTCTATTTTCTATGAAGATGCGTTCCAATGAGGCAAAGTGCCATTGTTCTTCCAGCTCGCTCAATTGTATCTCCAATTCCTGTTTCAGGAGGTCTACCGTAGCATCTGTAGACCGCCGCAGCATTTCCGTGACCCCTATGAACAGGGGTTTATTGTCCTCTATGATGCAACCTAAGGGTGAAATGGACGATTCGCAGGAAGTAAAAGCGTATAGGGCATCTATAGTCTTGTCCGGCGATATTCCTGTGGGCAGGTGTACCAAAATCTCAACTTCCGCCGCGGTATTGTCCTCTATTTTTTTGACTTTGATCTTGCCCTTATCATTGGCTTTGAGGATGGAATCTATTAAAGAAGAGGTATTGGTTCCGTACGGTATTTCATTGATTACCAAGGTATTCTTATCTTGCTGAGATATCTTGGCCCTTATCCTTATCTTGCCTCCTCGAAGACCGTCATTATAATTGCTCACATCTATGATACCGGCCGTGGGGAAATCTGGGAACAAGGTGAACCGTTGCCCTTTCAGGTGTTTTATAGTGGCATCTATAAGCTCATTGAAGTTGTGCGGCAATATTTTTGTGGAAAGGCCTACTGCGATGCCTTCCGCCCCTTGCGCCAATAAAAGAGGAAACTTCACGGGAAGGTTCACTGGCTCCTTTTTCCTGCCATCATAGGATGACTGCCATTCGGTGATCTTGGGGCTGAAAACCACTTCCAAGGCAAATTTTGAAAGTCGCGCTTCTATGTACCGCGAAGCGGCCGCGCCATCTCCCGTTAGGATATTGCCCCAGTTGCCCTGGGTGTCTATCAAGAGGTCCTTCTGCCCTATCTGTACCATGGCGTCCGCAATACTGGCATCCCCGTGCGGATGGTATTGCATGGTGTGCCCCACCACATTGGCCACCTTGTTGTACCGGCCATCATCCAGCTCCTTCAAAGAATGCATAATGCGCCGTTGTACGGGCTTAAATCCGTCCTCTATAGCGGGTACGGCCCGCTCCAGAATAACATAAGAGGCATAATCCAGGAACCAATCCTTATACATGCCCGTGACACGGGTAAGGGCATCTGAGGTATCATCACCGGTACTTTCGCCAGGTAAGGGATGGTCTTGCTGTTCCTCGTTCAATTCGTCATTCTCTTCCATTTAGAAGCAGTCGTATTTTCCTTGATTATATTTTATTGTCCTCTATGAGGTCTACCTCTACTTTAAGATTTTCAATGATGAACTCTTGCCGGTCCGGGGTATTTTTTCCCATATAAAAATTAAGTAGTTCCTCTATGCTCATGGCCTTATCCAACATAACAGGCTCCAAGCGGATATCGTCACCAATGAAGTGCTTGAATTCATCTGGTGAGATTTCTCCCAAGCCCTTGAACCTTGTGATTTCTGGTTTGCCGGACAATTTTTGCAAAGCATACTGTCTTTCCTCATCACTATAGCAATAGATGGTCTCCTTTTTATTGCGCACCCGGAATAAGGGGGTCTGCAAAATGTACAAATGGTTCTCCTTGATGAGCTCGGGGAAAAATTGCAGAAAAAAGGTGATCAACAACAACCGAATGTGCATCCCATCCACATCGGCATCCGTGGCAATGACGATATTGTTGTACCGCAGGTCCTCCATGGATTCCTCTATGTTCAAAGCCGCCTGCAACAGATTGAACTCCTCATTTTCATAAACGATTTTTTTGGACATGCCGTAGGAATTCAACGGTTTCCCCCTGAGGCTGAAAACAGCTTGCGTGTTGACATCGCGCGATTTGGTAATAGAGCCCGAAGCGGAATCCCCTTCGGTAATGAAGAGCGTGCTTTCCAGCCTTCTATCATTCTTCATATCACCTAGGTGCACACGGCAATCGCGTAACTTTTTATTGTGCAGACTTGCCTTTTTAGCGCGGTCCCGGGCCAATTTACGGATGCCGCTGAGCTCCTTTCGCTCCTTCTCCGCGATGATGATCTTGCGCTGCAGTTTATCTGCCGTTTCCGGGTTTTTATGCAAATAGTTGTCCAAATATTTGCCAACAAAGTCATTGATGTAGGTCCGTACGGTGGGAAAATTGCCCCCCATGTCCGTTGAGCCCAATTTGGTCTTGGTCTGGCTCTCAAACACGGGCTCCATTACCTTGATGGAGATGGCAGAAATGATACTTTTTCTAATATCGGAGGCCTCGTAGTTCTTTCCGTAGAAATCCCGTACGGTCTTCACAATGGCCTCCCTGAAGGCTGCTTGGTGCGTACCGCCCTGGGTGGTGTGCTGTCCGTTGACAAAAGAGTGGTATTCCTCGCTGTACTGCGTTTTACTATGGGTGATGGCCACTTCAATATCATCCCCTTTTAGGTGGATGACCGGGTACAGCATATCATCCATATTGTTATTGTCCTCCAACAGGTCTTTAAGCCCATTGTCTGAGTAAAACTTTTCTCCGTTGAACACGATGGTGAGCCCGGGATTGAGATAAACGTAGTTTTTCAACATGCGCTCCACATACTCATTCCGGTACTTGTAGTTTTTGAAAATACCTTCATCCGGTATAAAAGTGACCTTGGTGCCCTTTCTTTTGGTCGTTTCTGCCGGACCTTCCTCTTGATCCAAATTACCAAAACTGAATTGGGCCGTCTTCACTTGGTTCTCGCGCGAAGATTGCACCTCAAAAAAACTGGAAAGGGCATTTACCGCTTTGGTACCCACCCCATTGAGACCAACGGATTTTTTAAAGGCCCTGCTATCGTATTTCCCCCCCGTGTTCATTTTAGAGACCACATCCACGACCTTGCCCAAGGGAATGCCCCGACCATAGTCACGGACTTTTACCATTTTATCCTTTATGGTGATTTCAATGGTCTTCCCGGCACCCATCACAAACTCATCGATGCAGTTGTCTATGACCTCTTTCAGTAGAATATAGATTCCGTCATCCGCAGAAGATCCGTCCCCCAATTTACCTATGTACATACCTGGACGGAGGCGGATATGCTCCTTCCAATCCAGTGAACGTATGTTGTCTTCTGTGTACTGCGTATTTGTGGACATCTCACCCATATTGATCGTGTTGCTAAAGATAGCAACCTCCCCATAAAGATAAAACCCCGAGGCTTTAAAGTAATTAACAATAAGGAAGGGGCGTTTGTTGATAGTGCCGCTTGGCATTGGGTGTACGGAACGCCAAGGTTTCTACAGTACCCTACCGGGTAGCCTACTAAAATGAACCACTGCCCAAGGGAGCTTTTGTTACACGTTGAACCTAAAGTGCATTACATCTCCATCCTTGACCACGTACTCCTTGCCCTCTACCCGCATTTTGCCGGCTTCCTTCACCTTGGCCTCGCTGCCGTACTGCACATAATCGGCATAGGCAATGACCTCCGCCCGGATAAAGCCTTTTTCAAAATCGGTATGGATGACCCCTGCGGCCTGTGGTGCCGTGGCCCCAATGGGTATGGTCCACGCGCGGACCTCCTTCTCCCCTGCCGTAAAGTAGGTTTCCAAGTTAAGCAGGGTATAGGCTCCACGTATGAGTTTGGCAGAGCCGGGTTCCGAAAGGCCCAGATCTTCCAAAAATAATTGTCGCTCCTCAAAGGTTTCCAGTTCGGTGATGTCCGCCTCTGTGCCCACCGCCAAGAAAATGACCTCTGCATTTTCATCGGCCACCGCCGCTTTCACCTTTTCCACATAGGCATTGCCCTCAACGGCACTCCCTTCATCCACATTACAAACGTACATAACGGGTTTATCGGTTATGAATTGGAGTGGTTTTACAAATTCCGCCCTTTCCTCTTTTGATATGGTGATGGCCCTAACCGAAACACCAGCCTCAAGTCCGTTTTTTAGGGCCATGAGTACGGCCTCTTCTTTTTGGGCCTCTTTATTGCCCGTTTTGGCGGTCCTCTTCACCTTCTCCAGCTTCTTTTCCACCGTTTCCAAATCCTTCAGCTGCAGTTCCATATCTATGGTCTCCTTATCCCTAATAGGGTCAATGCTGCCATCCACATGTACAATGTTGTCATTGTCAAAACACCGAAGCACATGGAGAATGGCATCGGTCTCCCGGATGTTCCCCAAAAACTGGTTGCCCAGACCCTCTCCTTTACTGGCTCCCTTTACCAAGCCGGCAATGTCCACAATTTCAACGGTGGCCGGCACTACACGCTCCGGATTGACCAAGGCTTCTAATTTTTCCAGTCTTGGGTCCGGTACGTTCACCACCCCAATATTGGGCTCAATGGTACAAAAAGGAAAATTGGCGCTTTGGGCCTTGGCGTTGGACAAACAATTGAAGAGTGTAGATTTCCCCACGTTGGGCAATCCTACAATACCTGCTTTCATACTCTGGGTTTTGATGGCTGGGCGTTACGCCAGACCTTGATAATTTGCCGGCAAATATAAGCCTCTCCAACGAAAATAAGCCCATAAAAGGCAAAATGACCCTGCCTTTTTCACTGGGCGGTACCTTGGTTACCATCCATAAAAAAACCCGCACACAGATGCACGGGCCTTTAGTATATCAATTTATGAGAAAAGAGGCTACCCCTCTGGGTGCATGAAACGTTGTTTGCCCAAAAGTTCATCCTCGGTCTCCACAACGTCCTCGTCTGGCACGCAACAGTCCACTGGGCAGACCGCCGCACATTGGGGCTCCTCATGAAAACCCATACATTCCGTACATTTGTCCGGAGCGATGTAATACACCTCATCACTAATGGGTTCTTGCACATCGTCTGCATTTACACCTTTACCGTTGGGCAATACCACATCTCCCTTCAATGAAGTACCATCACTGTACCTCCACTCATCTGCACCTTCATAGATTGCCGTATTGGGGCACTCTGGCTCGCATGCGCCACAGTTTATACATTCATCCGTTATAATAATTGCCATTGCGTTTCTTTTTTATAGCCGTACTTGTTTCCGCGTTTTAGGCGCTGTACTTTTGTACAAATATAATTGCTAAAACATCCTTTTACAAATATAATGATGCATCTTGCCCTTAGATTGGAAGCTTTTGTTAAACTTGGAAAATTTTTAAGGGCTTTTTGTGATTTTCCCAAGGGCGACCCCACCGCTGACCCCCAAGAACAGGAATGGCACGGGCAGTTTTCGGACGCGGTGGAGCGGGCCCACCAGCAAAACAAATGGTTTACCCAAGAAAATACCCTGTACGCCTTTGAGCAATGGGCCGAGCTTTTACAGGAGCGAAAGCTTACGGCCTGGCTTTCCCCCTATGCCATAAAGGAAACAAAGGAAAAAACAGTGGCCTTGATCATGGCGGGCAACATACCCCTTGTAGGCTTCCATGACCTGCTTTGTGTCTTGCTTACGGGGCATAGGGCTTTGGTGAAGCTGTCCGGCAACGATGAAGTGCTGCTGCCGCTCTTGGTCAGCTATTTGGGCCATGTGGATGAAAGCCTCAAGCACAATGTGATCTTCACCAAGGAAAAGCTCAAGGATTTTGATGCCGTTATTGCCACGGGAAGCAACAACACGGCCCGCTATTTTGAATATTATTTTAGCAAAAAGCCCCATATCATACGAAAGAACAGAAATTCCGTTGCGGTGTTGATCGGTTCCGAGACCCAAGAAGAACTGACCGCATTGGGCGAGGATATTTTTCGCTATTTTGGTTTGGGGTGCCGCAGCGTTTCTAAAATATACCTACCCAAGGATTATGACCTTGCGATTTTCTTTAAGGCCATCTACCCCTATCATGACGTGATACACCACCATAAATACGCCAATAATTATGATTACAACAAGGCTGTATATCTCATGAGTGAATTTAAGATACGGGACAATGGCTTTCTTATCCTAAAAGAGGATACCGCGTTGGCCTCGCCCATTGCGTCATTGTTCTATGAGGTATACGAATCCATGGAAGCGCTCAAAAGCACTCTCCAAGCAAAACATGGGGAAATACAATGCATTGTTTCCAGAAATTTTGTGGTGAATGAGATTTCCTTTGGCGATACCCAAAAGCCCACCCTAACCGATTATGCGGATGGCGTGGACACCGTGGCCTTTCTTTTGGGGCTCTCTTAGAATAAACGCCTTTCCCTTTTTGGATTACGGCGAAATTTCTGACCTTTACGCGCCAAAGAAAAAGCGAGCATGAAAAAACACAATTTTAGCGCAGGACCTTGTATTCTTCCCAAAGATGTCTTGCTCAAAGCCTCGGAAGCGATCATGGACCTTGAGGGTTCCGGACTTTCCCTGATAGAAATATCCCATAGAAGCAAGGACTTCGTGGCCATTATGGAACGTGCAAGAACCTTGGCCCTGACCCTTCTGGGCCTAGAGGACCAAGGATATAAGGCCCTTTTCCTGCAGGGTGGGGCAAGTATGCAGTTTTTAATGGTGGCCTACAATCTTTTAGAAAAAAAAGCGGGCTACCTCAACACCGGCACTTGGAGCGATAAGGCCATTAAAGAGGCTAAGCTCTTTGGCGAGGTGGTGGAAGTGGGATCTTCAAAAGATGAGAACTTCAATTACATACCAAAAGGGTATACCGTGCCCCATGGGTTGGACTATCTCCACCTCACCTCCAACAACACCATTTTTGGCACCCAGATCAAAAAATTCCCAAAAACGGATGCCCCGTTGGTCTGCGATATGAGTTCTGATATTTTTTCACGGGTGCTCGACTTTTCAAAATTCGACCTTATTTATGCCGGGGCCCAAAAAAACATGGGTCCGGCTGGCACTACCCTTGTGGTCGTAAAAGAGGATCTTTTGGGTAAAGTAAGTAGAAAAATACCATCCATGCTCTCATACCAGATCCACATAGAAAAAGAGAGCATGTTCAATACCCCTCCCGTATTTGCAGTATATACCTCCATGTTGACCATGGATTGGCTGGAGCAATTGGGAGGCATACCTGCCATTGCGGAAATCAATGAGAAAAAGGCCCAGTTACTCTATTCTGAGATAGACCTGAACCCAGTTTTCCAAGGGTATGCCAATCAGGATGATCGCTCCGTGATGAACGCCACGTTCAACCTTACAGAGCCCAAGCTCAGAGATACTTTTGATGAAATGCTCCGGGAAGCAGGTATCAACGGTCTCAACGGTCACCGCAGTGTGGGTGGCTACCGGGCCAGTATGTACAACGCCCTTTCTTTGGAAAGTGTGGGGGTGCTGGTAGATGTAATGAGTGAAATGGAAAGAAAGGGATGACCCTATGCACCTGATTGCGAGGCGGCACCCAGGTCCCCAAGAAAAATCAAAAAAACACGAATGAAGATCTTAGCGAATGACGGTATTTCACCGTCCGGAGCCATAGCCCTCCAAGAGGCCGGGTTTGAAGTACTTACCACCAATGTGGCACAGGAACAGCTGGCCAATTTCATAAACAGTGAGGGCATTGCGGCGCTTGTGGTGCGCAGCGCCACCAAAGTACCAAGAGAACTTATAGAGGCGTGCCCCACGCTACAACTAATAGGCAGGGGCGGTGTTGGTATGGACAACATAGATGTAGACCATGCCAAGAAGAAAGGAATCCATGTGGTCAATACACCCGCGGCTTCCTCGACCTCGGTGGCAGAGCTGGTGTTCGCCCACCTTTTTTGCGGAGTGCGCCATTTATATGATGCCAATAGGAATATGCCTTTAGAAGGCGATCAAAATTTCAAACAACTAAAGAAGGCATACAGTAATGGCATGGAACTCAAAGGTAAGACCCTTGGACTGTTGGGCTTCGGTAAAATTGGTCAGGCTACCGCCAAAATGGCCTTTGGGCTTGGCATGGATGTTGTTTTCCATGATCCTGAGGTAAAGGAGAAAACACTTCGGTTGGCATTTTTTG
>CAKZLG010000205.1 GCA_937125035.1 uncultured Maribacter sp.
GAGAGCTGGCGTTTTACGATCCAATCCTGTATGGTGCGCAGGTCTTGGGGGGTATATTGGTCCTTATAACCGGGTTTCACGTCTAATATATACTGGTATATTTCACCAAGGCCCGTGGTAACCGGCCCCATAAAAGGGCTCCCGAAACCTTCCGGGATACGCTCTGATGCAGACTTGATTTTTTCGGCGATGAGCTGTCTGGGCAAAAAGGTGCCCATGTCGTCCTCAAAGACAATGGTGACCACGGAGAGACCGAACTTTGAGACCGAACGAATTTCCTTTACCCCCGGCAGATTGGCCATTTCCAACTCCACCGGATAGGTGATGAATTGCTCCATATCCTTGGTGGCCAAGTTCCTAGAGGTGGTGATCACCTGAACTTGGTTATTGGTGACATCTGGAACCGCACCAATGGGTATTTGGGACAAAGAATACAGGCCAAAACCAATGATGAAAACGGTGAACAGGAGAACAATGAACTTGTTCTTGATACTGAATTTTATAATACTGGATAACATTTCCTTTAAGAATTATAGCTGTTACGGCCTAAGAACGGAAGGTTCCTGGCCAAAAAAAACAAAACGAAATTCTTAAACGGATCTTGGTGGCTGTAGTAAGCCCTGGGCATGTAAGGAAGAATGGGGTGCCAGGTAATGGAAATTGGTTTGGGTATGTGCCATGAGGTCCGGTACTTGCAGTGCCGGGGCATTGTCCAAAAAAGTAATGGCCGCTACCGAGGAGAAATGGCCCTGGTGCTGAAAGGGCAGTTGTTCATGGTCCTCCTTCTCCTCTTGGTGCTCCTTCTCATGTTCGGCCTTTAAATCGCCATAATGCTTGGAGATGAACACCAGTACATTGTCACCATATTGTTCACTGTGAAAACGGGCATGGTCCAAAAATTCATCCAGTTGTACCACATCATTATAATGCAGGCCAACACTCTGCAGCAACACTAAAAAGGAAATGGATATGGAGAACAGTGCTTTCACTAACGGCTAAGGTACTAAATAATCCCCTTTCTTTCACGGTATTGCAAACAATTATGGCGTTATGGGCCTTGACCTTCCTGTTCTTGGTAAACGGACCCCGGGTTTGTTCCCAAACATGACAAATGTCATGCGCAATGGTCCAAAGAGTACTTAAATTTATCCTGTAGAATTAAAAAACCATACATCATGACCATTGAAATTCAATATGTAAAAATGCCCACGAGTGAAACCATGAACACCTTCGTTACCGAAAAATTGGAACGCTTGGCAGAAAAGTATGATTGGCTCATAAGAGCACAGGTATCCTTTAAAATGGAGAACGACTCCACCGGCGAAGGAAAAATCTGTGAAATGGAACTCAGTGCGCCCGGGCCCCGTATCTTTGCAAAGACCAACTCCAACGATTTTGAAAAATCGGTCATAGAAACGGTCCAGGAACTGGATGGCCAACTACGCAAAAAGAAAACGGTGATGCAACGGCATTGAGACCTTTCCCAATAACGAACGTAAACACCCTAGGTGTAACCTAAACATACTCTACCATGAAGAAGATTTTGGTCCCTGTAGATTTTTCAGCCCATTCAGAATACGCTTTGGAAGTTGCGGCCAATCTGGCCAAAAAGATGGATGCGGAAATAATCGTGGTCCATATGCTGGGCCTCTCTGATGCCATTTTGACCAAAGATGAATCACAAGAATTCATGGAGGCCAAGTTTTATATGGAACTGGCCCGTAAACGCTTCTCTGAATTTTTGGACAAGCCGTTCCTAAAAGGCATTAAGCTATCGGAAACGGTACAGAACTACAAGATTTTCACTGAAATTGGCGAAGTGGCCAAAGAGCACGGGGCCGACCTTATTGTGATGGGCTCCCACGGCACCAGCGGTCTCAGTGAGATTTTTGTGGGCTCCAATACGGAGAAGGTGGTCCGTTCCGCGGAGACACCGGTGTTGGTCATCAAGGAAAGTAGACCGCAGTTCCAGATCAAGAAAGTGGTCTTCGCCTTTGACTTTAAGATTGAGAGCATAGCGGCATACCATAGGGCCCTATCCTTCTTTTCGCCCTTCAAGGCGGCCATTACCTTGGTGCATGTAAACCTGCCGGGCATCAACTTCTTGAGCTCAACGGAAATCAGCAAGGACATACAGGCGTTTCTCAGAACCGCCCATCATGGAGATGTACCCGCCCATATCAGCGTAGAAAATGTATGCGATTATTCCGTGGAAGATGGGGTCTATAATTTTGCGAAGGAGAACAAGGCCGATATGATCGTCATACCCACCCATGGCAGAAGCGGTCTTTCCCATTTCTTCAAGGGCAGCATAGGTGAGGATATCGCCAACCACGTGCAATTGCCGGTAATGACCTTTAAGATCTAATCGTTCCGTTCTCAAATAAGTGTTCAAGTTGTGCCAAGAGCACCAATTCTGATTTGTTCTTGCCCGCAAAGGAAGCGGCAATGGTCTCTGCCGTACCATAGACCAATTTCTTGATTTCACTACTGAATTTTGAAGGATGCGCCTTGTAGTAATCCGCAAACTCCTGGAAGTAGGACGTTTCCTTTTGTCCTTCCTCTTGTAGCCAATCAAACACAATGCTGATCTGGTAGGCCGCATCGGTACCAAAGGCGTCCTCATCCGCATCCACTTGTAACCAGTGTTGTTGAACAGCGTTGTGCAACTGTTCCACTTCTTGGGGGTGCACTACCTTGTCTGCCATGGCCATGGCGTAAAAGAGCTTGCCCAAACTTTGATAAAACTCATTTCCTTGTATTTCGGATAGCATGATGGTGTTGTTTTTTTTTAGGTTTTTGGTTGTTCTGTAAAGCGGTTTCAAAGGTACAATGCACTATGGGGCAACCTATGCGCTGCAATTCCTGTTTGGCCCCCTCAAAGGCCCTTGGGGAATCATACACCAATTTAAGGGTTTGGTGCCCTATATCCATGTCCAGTATCCTAATATCCATGATCCTGGCCAAGTTGCGCTGCACCTTATGCCAAGAGGCCATGTCCATCAATCCCGCTATTTGTGCTTTGGCCCGCATCGTTCTTATTAGTTCAAATTGAATGAGGGTCCAAAACTACCGCGCAATGCCCAATGGGCAAATGACGATGGTCATGCCCGTGATTCCCTAGGTCCAAAAATGGTTCATTCATAGAGGTTCAATCTATTTTGGAGACGGTCCATCTTGGCCTGCATCTCATCCATACGATCTAAAAGTTGGGCTATGACCGCTACCCCTTCCATGTTTATTTGCAGATCGGTATGCAATCTCAACATTTTTTCCGCCTTGGGCAATTCTTCCACGGGCAAATAGTGATGCTCCCTTCTTTGAATGATCTTGATCAAGCCGTTGTCATTGAGCTCATAGATAAAGGTATGTGATATGCCATGGCTCGTGCAGAAATCGGATAGTAGTATAAATTCTTCCATTGTTCGCATCTTTTTATTTAAGGGCTGCCAATTGTTGGAACAGCTCCTTTTCCTTTGAAGATAAGCTGGTAGGTATGATGACCGTATAGGTAAGGTAAAGATCCCCGAATTCACCTTCCTTTTTGTACTTTGGGAACCCCTTTCCCTTCAACTTGACCTGGGTACCATTTTGGGTACCGGGCCTCACCTTCAATTTCGCTTTTCCGTTGAACGTGTCCACCGTTATATCCCCGCCCAGCACGGCAGTATAGAGGTCAATGTCCACGTGGCCGTACAAGTGGCTGCCATCTCTTTTAAAAGGCGTGTCATTGGTAATGGAAAAGGTGATGAACAGGTCTCCCTTTGGACCGCCATTTCTTCCGGGACCGCCATGGCCGGTTATTTTAATGGTCTGGCCATCTTCAATCCCCGCTGGTATGGTAAGGCGTATGTTCTTGCCATTTACCGTTAAGGTCTGCTTTTGGGTGCTATAGGCATCGCGCAGGCCCAAACGAAGCTCCGCATTGAAGTCCTGTCCACGGAACTTCACCTGCCCGCCTCCGGAAAAACCACCCCCTGAAGTAAAACCACCTCCGCCGAACATGGCTTCAAAAAAATCTGAAAAATCACCAGAGCCGCTGTACTTCCCACGGGGGCCACCACCCTGCTGTCTGTTGGCGGTACGTTGTTGCTTTTTGGCTTCCTCAAAGGCCTCCGCATGTATCCAGTCCTTACCGTATTGGTCGTATTTTTTGCGCTTCTCCGGGTCGCCCAGCACTTCGTTGGCCTCATTGATGACCTTGAACTTTTGTTCCGCAGCGGCATCATTGGGGTTGACATCGGGGTGGTATTTACGCGCCATCTTTCGGTAGGCCTTTTTGATGTCCTGCTCCGTGGCCTCCTTGGATACGCCCAGCTCTTTGTAATAATCAATATAGTCCATAGGTCATTGGGTTGCCCCCACAAATTTAGATGCCCGCTTATTTCCCTGATATGACCTTAGTCATGTCTCTTGCCGGCCTTTTAAATTTCGAAAAATAATATGGAATATGAAAGAATAAACAAAAACTTCCCCTATCTTGAAGTATGGGATAAACCATCGCTCCCAGCACCATTTTAATTGATGCCATGCAGGTTTTTGAAAAAAACAGTAACATCTTCAAACTTCTTTCCGAAGCCATTTCAGAAGGCATTGTGGTGGTGAACCAAGAGGGGACCATTGTGGCCACCAACCAAAGGTTGAACCGCATGTTCGGGTACGCGGAAGATGAACTATTGGGAAAACACCTGCATATGTTGATCCCCCAGCGTTTCCATGCCCAGCACAAGGGGCACATGGCCGCCTTTACAGATCAGCCTGAGGAGCGCCGAATGGGCGATGACCGCATCCTTTTTGGCCAGCGAAAGAACCAACGGGAATTTCCCATTGAAGTGGGCCTTACCCCGTTTTCGCTCTATGGGCAGCAATATGTCATGGCCCTTGCCGATGATATTACCGACTACCGGCAAAAAGAACTGGAAATAGAGGAGCTCAATGCCCACTTGGAACAAAAGATCAAAAGACGAACCACGGAGCTCAGAAATACCGTGGCAGAGCTGAAGCGCGAAATTAAGAAACGGGAGGCAGCAGAGGCAAAGATCAAAAATGCCCTGGCCAAGGAAAAAGAGCTGAACGAGCTGAAGACCAAATTCCTATCCTTGGTCTCACATGAGTTCAAGACCCCTTTGAGCGGTATCTTGACCTCTGCCATTTTAGTGGGCAAATACGACAAGACGGAACAACAGGAGAAACGGGACAAACACCTCCATACGATAAAGGCAGAAGTGGGCCATCTCAACAATATCCTTACCGATTTCCTTTCCGTGGAACGCCTGGAGGCAGGCAGGGAATCCTATAAACTATCCCATTTCTCGTTGAGCAAAGTGATCAATGAGGTCCTCTACAGTGCCAATATGATACTGAAGAACGGTCAGCGCATCCTATACCCCCAAAACGTGGATGACATTATGATCCACCAAGACGAAAAAATAGTCTCGCTCTGTCTTACCAACCTTCTTTACAACGCCATTAAATATTCCCCGGAGAACACTGAAATAGACCTTACCGTGAACCTGAGCCGCCAAAAGGTGGTCTTCTCCGTGAGCGACCAAGGCATTGGCATCCCCGAGAGTGATCAAAAACATATTTTTGAGCGCTATTTCCGAGCGGAAAATGTGTTGACCACCCAAGGCACCGGGATAGGTCTGAACATTGTAAAGCATCATGTTGATAATTTGGGCGGAAATATGTACTTTAAGAGCAAGGAATCTGAAGGGAGTACCTTTACGTTTGAACTACCACTGTAATCCACCTTGGCGTTCGTTTCTTTTATACATGGATGATCATGGCGCATCAAAAAAACATTTTGCTCATTGAAGATGACACCGTACTGCGGGAGAATACCGCAGAGCTATTGGATCTTGCCGGCTACCAGGTTAGCATGGCCGCCAATGGCCGTGCCGGCTTGCAAATGGCCCTAGAGGAAACGCCGCATTTGATCCTATGCGATATCATGATGCCGGAAATGGATGGCTACACCGTGTTGAAGCACCTCAGGGACCATGATCCAACCAAAACCACACCTTTCATTTTCCTATCCGCCAAAACAGAACACAAAGATGTGCGCTTGGGTATGAACATGGGCGCCGATGATTACGTAACGAAACCCTTTACCGAGGAGGAACTTTTGGGCGCAGTGGCCAGTCGTTTGGCAAAAATGGCCATTTTAGGGGAATTCAAAGCTGAGGGCCAAGAGCCCCATAAAGCCACCATGGGCTCCTTACATGAGCTCAAGAACCACATAGATGATCATGGTACGGAGCTTTCCTTGGCAACGGGAGCCCAATTGTATGCTGAGCGCGCCAGCCCCAACGCCATTTACCTTATTACCAAAGGCTCCATAAAGCTTCATATTTTGGAGGAGTCCGGCAAGGAGCTCATTACCGCTATCCTACAGCCAGACGATATTTTTGGTTTTGCCTCCTTTTCCAATTCCTATGCCACTAAAGAAAGTGCCACCGCATTGGAAAACAGTGTTTTACACAGTATCTCCCTACAAGAACTGAAAGACCTTATGGCCCACAACCCAACGTTGGCCCTGGAAGTGGTAGCGCTCCTTACGGAAAATCTTTCCATGGCCAAAGGACAGCTTTTGGAAATGGCCTATGGTTCTGTTCGCAAAAGAACGGCCCATACCCTTTTAAAGTTCTCTGAAAAACTACAAAAGGACAAACATGGCCAAATGCACATTCTACGCAGTGATCTGGCCAACGTGGCGGGGGTGGCCACGGAGACCCTGATCCGTACCCTCTCCTGTTTTAAAAAGGAGGGGCTTATTGATATTGAGGAACGCAATATTAAGATCTTGGATCGCCAAGGCTTGGAGGACGCTTAGTGCGCCTATACTTATGGACAGGGCCCATACTGCAGGATTTCTTTTTTTTGGATTACTGATATTGGTCATTTGATGCCACGGGGCTTGGCCTTACTTTTAGCGCATCAACCGTATTGGAGTACCATTATGCAACATATCCTACTGCCCACGGACTTTTCCAAAAATGCATGGAATGCCATTGCCTACGTCCTAGCGCTCCTAAAAACAAAGAAGTGTACCTTTTATCTCCTTCATGTCATTCCCTATACGGCCTATTCTGGGGTGGACAACTCATATAATTCCAACACAACCGACCTAAAAAACACCCTGCTGGAGGAAAGCAGGACACAAATGAAGCAGCTTACGGCAAAAATTGAGGGGACGCCCCCTGCCAAAAATCAAACTATCATTGCGCTTACGGAGTGTGGCCATTTTGTGGAGGTGCTGAAAAAAGTAGTGGAGGCCCATAAGATCGATCTCATTGGCATGGGAACCAAAGGGGCCACGGGCCTTAAAAAGATTACCGTGGGCAGCAATACGGCAGATGTGATCACCAAAATACAGATTCCCCTACTTGCCATTCCAGAGAACGCCAACTTTGCACCGCCCAAGGAAATCGTCTTCCCTACAGATTTCCACACCGGCTACGAAGTAACCGTGCTGAACACCTTGCTCTACTTTACCGCGTTGTACAAGGCCCAGGTCCGTGTGCTCCATATCTCTAAAAAGGGGGAGTCCCTAACAGCGGAACAGCTCAAGAACAAGGAGTTCTTAAGTGATTACCTTAGGCATACAGATCACAGCTTTCACTCGCTCACGGGCACGGACCTGGAAAAGGCCGTACAATGTTTTACAGAAAGCCGGGATATGGATATGATCGCCATGGTGGCCAAAAACCTCAACTTTTTCCAACGGATTCTCTTTAGGCCCAACGTGGCGGAAATCAGCTACCATACCCAATTTCCCTTCTTGGTGCTCCATGAAGGCCCCTTGTAGGGGCAACCATGGCCCTACTTAGCCGTGCGATTCTATTATGTTGATGATGTCCTGCTTTTGAAGCACCCCAGACTGTCGCCATACCTGTTTTCCCTTTACGAAGAGCATCATGGTGGGCACGCCCCTAACCTGGTGCTCGGCGGCCAACCTTTGATTCTTGTCCACATCGATCTTTACAATCTTAAGAGCATCGCCCATTTGGGCCTTTACCTCCTTTAAGATGGGCGCCAACATTTTACAGGGCCCACACCAATCCGCATAAAAATCGACCAGTACGGGCGTGTCCGTACCTACTATTTTTTCAAAACTACTCTTCATCCCGTCTTTTTTAGTATTGAACACTATGAACTTCATTGGGGCGCCCCATGGTGGGGTGTAAAAAACATCGCCCTAATACAAATTTATGGCATTTGCCCAAAATTGAAACTGATCAAAGTCATGGTTTTGAAACCTTGGGCACCTTACTTTTGAAGGAAACCCCGCAAAAAAGAGACGGCCATGAAAAAAATATTGGTGCCCACAGATTTTTCCGATAATGCCTTTAATGCCTTGGCCTACGCCACGGCGCTGCACGCCTACGAGCCTTGTTCCTTTTATATAGTGCACAGCTATGCGGATGCGGTTTACAGGGAAGAGGCCCTGCACCCGGAGAACGAGATGCACTCCCTTAAGTCAGAAATGGAAGAAAAGGCCGTAAAGGCACTAAGGGACCTGGAAACAAGGTGCAAGGAGCACCAACACAACACACTGCACAACTACACCTTCATTGCGGAATACGCAGACCTTGTGGATGCCATAAACAACTGGGCGGACCAAGAGGATATTGATCTGGTGATCATGGGCACCAGGGGAAGCACCAATAAAAGGGGGCGTACCTTTGGCAGCAATACCCTGCACGTACTCAAATACGTACATTGCCCTGTACTGGCCGTTCCTGAAGGATACCAATACCAACAGCCCAAAGAGGTTTTGTTCCCCTCTAACTATCTGGTGCCCTACAATAAAAGGGAACTGGCCCTTTTAGACCATATTGCGGGCAGCGCTGATGCCAAAGTGCACCTTCTCTATATAGACCCCATACGCAACTTCTCCCTACGCCAAAAGGACAACAAACATCTGTTGGAACGCACCTTGGGGCGGCCTAAATTACAGTTTGAGACCACGGAGGAGAAAGATAAGACCCTGGCCATATCCAAATATATAGTACATAAGGACATAGACCTGCTTACCATTGTCAACAGCAGGCATTCCTATATTGAGGACATGCTCTACCAAAGCACCATAGAACAATTGGGCCTGCACGTGAAGATCCCGTTTTTAGTATTACAGAACGTGGCCCGTTAAACCCTTTCAAACCTAAAAATAAGCGTCATGAAGAAAGTAATAGTACCTACGGATTTTTCGGACAATGCCTATAATGCCCTTGTCTATGCGGTAAAGCTCTTACAGGATGAAAAATGCACCTTTTTCCTGTTGAACACCTATACACCCACCATTTACCAGCCAGAATACCTTATTCACAGTCCCGGCCAGATCGGGTTGGGGGATGTGTACCAAGAAAACTCCGCAACACAATTGGAGCAAACAAAAAAAAGGATTGAAATGGAACATCCAAACGACAAACATACATTCGTGACCCATGCCGCCTTTAATATGCTTGTACAAGAAATTGAATACATGGTATTGAGTGAAGGGGCTGACCTGGTGGTCATGGGCACCCAAGGGGCCACGGGCGCCCAAGAGGTCTTTTTGGGGACCAATACCGTTCATGTCCTAAAAAAAGTGGACTGCCCGGTCATTGCGGTACCCTCTGGCTTTGATTTCAATGCCCCTAAAAAGATACTGTTTCCCACGGATTATGAAATAGCCTTTGCAAAAAAGCCCCTGCGGCTATTGCTGGATATTGCCGCCCATCATACCAGCCATATCAACATACTCCATGTGGTTTCCGGATATGGGCCGAGCAAGGAGCAACAAGAGAATAAGGACAAATTGGCCCAGCTACTCACCGGCATGGACCACACGACCCACGAATGGCCCGATCAGACCGTTATAGCCGCCATAAATGGCTTTCAGCAAGACCACGGCATGGACCTTTTGGTGATGGTCCAGAACAAGCACACTTTTTTTGAAAGGCTGTTTGTTGAACCGGTCATTAAAAAAATAGGTTTTCATACCACCGTACCCTTTATGGTGATGCCGTACCGGGAATGACCCTTTGGGGTTTCATGGTCCAAGAAGGGGATGGTACCGTCCAAAAATGACCCTCGTCATGGTTTTTGGTAAGAAGGGGCCTTATTTTTAAACTGTACCATTTGTTGACAAGGTTTATGGACAAGCACATCTTATTGCCCACCGATTTTTCTAAAAACGCCCTTAATGCCATACGGTACACCTTAGACCTATTTTCAGATGAACGTTGTGAGTTTTATCTCTTGCATGCCTTTACGGTAAATGGGTTTTCGTTGGAAGGAAGTCCCATGACGCCCGCTCAGCAATATACCTTCGAACATGAGAGAGACAGGACACGCGTACAACTGGAAAAATTGATGGGCATGGTAAGACTGCATCCCAAAAATCCATTACATTCCTTTCATTCTATGGTCACTGGTAGAGATCTGTTGTTCGTGGCCAAGGAAATCATTGCACAAAAAAACATTTCGGTGGTGGCCTTGGGCACCAAAGGGGCCACAAATATGGATACGCAGGTCTTTGGAACAAAAGCCTTGGAATTGATGGAGCACATAACACAGGTTCCGGTAATGGCCGTTCCACCTACGGCCAACTTTATGGGAATAAGGAAGATTGTACTTCCAACGGATTATGGCTCCCCATTTCATGCGGTGACCTTACGTCCCCTATTGGATATGGCCTATCAACAAGCCGCATCGATCCATGTGGTGTACATCTCTTCCAAACCTCGTTTAAACAGGCAACAGCAAGCGATAAAAGAAGAACTTTCAAAAATTCTTGATCATCATCACCATAGCTTCCACATCTTGGAACATGATGATGTGGCACAAGGTATTGAGGGCTATATGGCCATGCACCAAAGCGATATACTGGTGATGATGCGAAGAAAACAAGGCTTTTTCAAAAAATGGTTGGGTCAGTCTTTAATTCAGCAATTGGGAGCGCATTCCAAAACACCTATGCTTACCTTTCACGATAACGGGTAACACCAACTTGTTCCCTTTTTTTGTGGCTTGAGCATGCGTCACTTTTAGCAGTACCGTACAAAATGAAACAAAAATGTCTAAAGAAGAGCTACTGAATTTTTTTACTGATGCTGTTGTAATGCAAATTTTGACCACAGGGCTATGGTTGGTGGTGATCCTTTTGGGCATTGCATTTCTTAGGCGATTACTGAAAAAGCGGATAGATGATGTCCACATTCGGTACAAAGCCCAAAAAGGGATTGAAATCTTTGGTTATGTGCTCATTGGCCTTCTCCTCATCCTTTCGTTTACGTTGGATGATGTCAAGGACTACACCTTATTAATAGGTCTGTTCACCGCCGGACTCACCTTCACTTTACAAGAATTAATTCTAAGCGTGGCGGGTTCCTTTTATATTTTTTTTGTTCGGGTTTACAAACCTGGTGACCGCATAGAGATCCATAATATCAAAGGTGATGTGATTGATATTGATAGTGTTTACACCACCATTATGGAAATTGGTGAATGGGTCAGCAATGACAATTATTCCGGGCGCATTGTCAAAATAAGCAATGCTTTCGTCTTTAAAGGTCCCATTAAAAACTACTCTATGGATTTTCCTTTTGTCTGGGATGAACTCAATATCCTCATTACCCACGGGTCTGATATCCAAGAGGCGCAGCGTTTAAGTCTAGAAACGGCCAAGGAGGTTTTGGCAGATTATGTGGCCACCTCCAAAACCGAGTGGTCTGCTATGGTGGAGCGGTACTATATAGAGAACGCCTCGTTAGACCCTAGTGTTGCCATTGGTATAACGGACAATTGGATAACACTCAACGTACGCTACATAACGGATTTCAAAAAGAGGAGAATCACCAAGCATACCCTCTTTTTGGCCATAGGGCAGGCCATCTTAGCATCCAATGCCCAAATTGAGCTGGCCTCTACAACGCTTCAATTGTTGAAAATACCCCCCTTGGAGCTTCACCTCAATACAAAGACATCATGAAAAACAACACTTTTGAGATTACAAAGTCCTCCGGGGAAAAGGCAAGGTTTTCCATTGAAAAATTACGTAGATCCCTGCAGCATAGCGGTGCGGAAGCAGCTGTGGTGCAGGGTATAATAGATACGGTAAGGGATGAGCTCTACCAAGGCATAAGCACCAAGGAAATATACAATAGGGCCTTTGCCTTGTTGAAAAAGCAAAAACCGGTCTTTGCCTCAAAATACAAATTGAAAAAAGCCATTTACGAATTGGGACCCACTGGGTTTCCTTTTGAGAAGTTCGTGGCCGCCCTTTTGAACCATTCCGGTTTTAGGACCCAGGTAGGCAAAATCATGTCCGGTACATGTGTCTCGCACGAAATAGACGTTTACGCCGAAAAGAAAAACCACGTATATCTCATTGAATGCAAATTTCATGGGGAAGAAGGGCGCAACTGCAATGTAAAGGTTCCGTTATACATCCAATCCCGGTACTTGGACGTAAAGGAAGCCTGGGAAAAGGAACATGGGGCCGAAGTTACCATGGGCAAGGGCATGGTGGCCACCAATACGCGCTTCACCCAAGATGCCATTTCCTATGGCACTTGTGTGGGCCTGGAACTTTTGAGCTGGGACCATCCTCCTGATAACGGCATCAAGGACCGCATCAATAGATTGGCGCTCT